>JACDCM010000268.1 GCA_013817545.1 Gemmatimonadaceae bacterium
TCTTTCGGAGATCGGCGAGGAGCCCCGAGCGGATCATCTCTCGCTTGAACTTCTTGAGGGCCCAGTCCAGCCGATCGCTTTCTTCGATAACAATGTAGGTCATTCTCTCTCCCACCATCGCTGACTATGCGCGATGGCATGTGAAATAGTCGAGGCGAAAAAGGGACTCCGCGTACGATCAGAGTCCCCGTTCGCAGTTTGGTCGGCTGGGATGGCGCGACGCGCGGCAAATGCCGCCCTGCAAGATAGTAAGCCCCAGTTGTGATGTCAAAGGGGCCAACTACAGGTAGCCGGTTGGGCCGACTGGCAGACTCAGGTTAGGGGTTCTCTTTCAACCAGGCCACCCAGCCTACAGCGCCTTCTTGATCGCGGCTTCGATCTCCTGGTCACCACCCTGTCCAGTGTAGACGACCAAACCCTTGCGATCGATAACAACTATGGTTGACGTTGCGATGACATCGTAGGCGGTTGAGGCGTTGCCCTTCTTGTCGAAGTAGACCTCCAGCGGGAGCTTGTGCTTGGCGGCGTACAGCTTCACTCGTTGCGGGGTCTGATTGATAGACACGGCGATTCCGACGAATTTCACCTGCTTGCCATACTTGGCATGGGCCGCGCGAAGCTCGGGTTCCAGGTCCTTGCAAAGCGAGCACCAGGTAGCCCAGAACTCCAGCACTACCGGTGTCTTACCAATGTAGCTGCCGATGTCGAAGGGCTTTCCATCCAGGGTCTGTACTATGGCAGAAGGCGCTTTGCTGCCGACGTCGAGGGACACGCCCTGGGCGGCTAACGCGGGGGACAGGAAGCAGACGGCCAGAGCGGCTGAAAGTGTGCGTGTCAAAAGAGCCTCGAAGGTATGTTGGGGCGGTGTGCCATGACGCTGCAGTACAAAATCAGGCGCGCTGTGCAGCGCGCGATCGCCTGATACTTCACGCAACTAGATCAGCAGCTGCCCCATCTTGATCAAATAGTATTCCGCGACGCCGAGCATGATGAGGGCGAAGACTCGCTTTACCCACATCATCCAGGCGCCTGCGCGGGGCAATCCCGAGAGGGCACCAGCTGATACACCCACAACTACCAGAAGTGCGCTCATACCCACAGAAAAGACGAACAGGTATAGAAATCCAAGGAGAGCGCTCCCGGTGGCCGAAACCCATGTCAGGACGCTAACCATGACGGGCGCGGAGCACGGGGCGGCTACCAGTCCTGAGGCCGCGCCCATGGCGAAGGTGCCGGCGACGCGGCCACCAGTACCCATCGTGGCAGCGCGCTGAACCAGCCTGGATGGCAGGCGTACAGGAATGATGTCCAGCATTCCCAGGCCGGCGAGGATGAGAAGGTTAGCCATCCCGAAGTACAGCCATGGATTGGTGCTCACGGATCCGAACAGGCTTCCGGTAAGTCCGGCGAATAGCCCCAGGGCCGCGTAAACGGTAGCCAGTCCGATCGCGTATGCGAGGCTGAGGCCGAGCGCCCGAAGCTTTGGCCGGCGCACTGTGGTACCGATGGTTTGCCCGCCAATAAGAGAGGCGGTTATCGGTATCATGGGATAAATGCACGGCGTAAAGCTTGTGAGGACGCCAGCGGCGAAGACGATCGGAAGTGCGAGAGCCGGTTGCGCCGAGAGTTGGGCTTGGAGGTCGGCAAAGTCCATCTCGCAAGATAACGACGACGGGATCGCGTGGCGCGAAATGGGAAATGGGGTATTTTCTTATGCTGGAAACGACAAACCTTGCGATTGATCTGCTTGCGATGTTCCAGGAGGTAACGGGCGAGCGGGAGGCACAAGCATGAACTGGTTCGGGCATGGGCTTGCACATGTGGTCACGGTCTTTGCACTGCTGGAATACCCGCAAGGCTTTCGCAGCGATGATGCTAGATTTCCCGAGGCGCTTCACTCCCTTTGAATAACACGCGCTCACGCCAGCCTCGCACACCACACAGTTGACTCCGAGAAAAAAGAAACAGACCAAAGCTCCTCGCGATAGCAGACGAGCCCCTCTGCCCCGCATTGCGATCGAGTGCGTCACTCCAGAGCTTGATGCCGGCCGGTTCCCGGTAAAGCGCGTTGTCGGCGATGACTTCAGGGTAAGCGCGGACATCTTCAAGGACGGGCACGACCTGATAACGGCGCGCATCCGCTATCGCGCGATGAGCGAAACCGAGTGGCGTTACGCCCCACTTGCCTACGACTTCAACACTGATAGATGGTCCGGTGGCTTTCCGCTCGACCAGATCGGACGTTGGAGTTACACGGTAGAAGCGTGGACTGACAGCTTTCGCACCTGGCGTAGCGAAGTGGACAAAAAACTCGGCGCTGGCCAGGACGTGAGCTCCGAGCTCGTCGAAGGCGCGCTGCATCTCGAAGCGGCAGCGCGGCGAGTGAAGTTCGGTGACGCGCGCACCGCGCTGAGGAAGACGGCCACGCATCTGCGAGACGTCGATGTGCACTACAGTGAGCGGGCCGCCGCCGCCCTCGCACCCGCGACGCTCGCTCTTGCCGAGGAACACTTCCGACCGCGCGATCTCACCAGCTATCACCGAGAGCTCGCCGTGCAGGTCGACCGGGAGGCCGCGCGCTTCGCCGCGTGGTACGAGATGTTTCCGCGTTCGTGCGGCGTCGATGGCTGTCACGGCACCTTTGCGGATGCGTCCGAGAGTTTGCCTCGCCTGGCAGAGCTCGGTTTCGATGTCATCTATCTGCCGCCGATTCATCCGATAGGCACGACCAATCGGAAAGGCCGCAACAACGCCCTCAACGCGGATGCTGACGACCCTGGAAGCCCGTGGGCTATTGGAAGCGCGTTCGGTGGGCACGATGCGGTGGATCCGCGACTCGGTAGCATCGACGACTTCGACGACTTCGTCGCGCGCGCCAGAATTCTCGGAATGGAGATCGCGCTCGACTACGCGCTACAGTGTTCGCCAGACCATCCCTGGTTGAGACAGCATCCTGACTGGTTTTTCGTGCGCCCGGACGGAACGCTCAAGTACGCGGAGAATCCGCCCAAGAAGTATCAGGACATCTATCCGCTGAATTTCTGGTGCGATGACCGCGAGAATCTCTGGGCAGCTTGCCGCGATATTGTCCTTTTCTGGATCGGGCATGGCGTCACGACCTTTCGAGTGGATAATCCGCACACCAAGCCATTCGCGTTCTGGGAGTGGATGATCGCGGACGTTCAGCAACGGTATCCGGACGCGATCTTCCTCGCCGAAGCGTTCACGCGTCCGAAGCGGATGAAGCACCTCGCTAAACTGGGCTTCACGCAATCGTATACGCACTTTACGTGGAAGAACACCACGTGGGAGTTACGCACGTTCATGGAGGAGTATGCCAGCGAAGAAACGCTGGAGTACTATCGCGGCAATCTGTTCGCCAACACTCCCGATATACTGCACGAGTATCTGGTGCGTGGAGGACGGAGCGCGTTTCGCGCAAGACTTCTGCTCGCGGCGACACTGTCGCCCATCTATGGCATTTACAGCGGTTTCGAGCTGTGCGAGAACGTACCCGTACGCGAGGGGAGCGAGGAGTATCTGGACTCCGAGAAGTACCAGATCAGGGCGAGGCAGTGCGATTCGGCGGAGAACATCAACGCTGACATTGCAGCGCTCAACACAATCCGCAGGGAGAATCGCTCCTTGCAGCTGTACGACAACCTCGCATTCGGGGCGTCGGACAACGACCAGATCCTCCTGTTCGCCAAGCACTCGCCCGGCAATGATATTCTCGTTGTCGTCAACGTAGATCCGCACAACACGCAGGAATCGACGGTGTATGTCCCGCTCGAATCATTCGGCATCGGCAATGACGAGTATTACCGCGTGCACGACCTGCTCACCGGTGCGCACTTCACCTGGCGAGGGTCGGCGAACTACGTGAGGCTGGATCCTCGAATTCAGCCAGGGCATCTCTTTCGCGTGGAGCGATAGAGAGTGCGGCTGCGCTGGCAACCTCGATAGGGCGACACATGGACCAGTGGTACAAGGACGCGATCATCTATCAAACCCACATTAAGTCCTACCGTGACTCGAATGGCGACGGGTACGGGGACTTCCAGGGTCTGATCACGAAGCTCGACTATGTCGAATCGCTCGGTGCGGATGCGTTATGGCTTTTGCCGTTCTATCCGTCGCCACTCCGCGACGACGGATACGACATTGCCGAATACGAGGCTATTAATCCGCAGTATGGCACCATCGAGGACTTCAAGGAGTTCCTGGATGAGGCGCACAAGCGCGGCATCCGCGTCATCACGGAGCTCGTCATCAACCACACCTCGGACCAGCACCCCTGGTTCAAGCGGGCGCGCAGCGCACCAAAGGACTCGCCCGAGCGGAACTTCTACGTGTGGAGTGATGATCCGAACAGGTACGGCGGCGCACGAATCATCTTCACCGACACGGAGAACTCCAACTGGGCATGGGATCCGGTCGCTCAGCAGTTTTACTGGCACCGCTTCTTCAATCACCAGCCTGATCTGAATTTCGACAATCCTGCCGTTCTTGACGCGATTATCGAGGCAATGCAATTCTGGCTGCGCATGGGCGTTGACGGCCTTCGTCTCGATGCGATCCCGTACCTGGTCGAGCGCGAGGGGACCAACTGCGAGAACCTCCCCGAAACGCACGTCGTACTCAAGAAGCTGCGCGCTGCACTCGATCAGGAGTTCCCCGACAGGATTTTTCTGGCGGAAGCGAACCAGTGGCCTACGGACGTCATACCGTACTTTGGCGATAACAATGAATGCCACATGGCATTTCACTTTCCGTTAATGCCGCGGATGTACATGGCGCTTCGCAGAGAAGACCGGAGTCCCATCGTGGAGATCCTGGCGCAGACTCCACCGGTGCCGAGCCAATGTCAGTGGGCTATCTTTCTGCGCAACCATGATGAGCTGACGCTCGAGATGGTCACCGATGAAGACCGGGACTACATGTACAACGAGTACGCCAAGGATGCGCGGATGCGTATCAACGTGGGCATCCGCCGGCGTCTCGCGCCCCTGCTCGACAACGGCCGGCGCCAGATCGAGTTGATGAACGCGTTGCTGCTTTCAATGCCCGGCACCCCGATCATCTACTACGGCGATGAGATCGGCATGGGAGACAACGTCTTCCTCGGCGATCGAAACGGCGTACGTACTCCCATGCAGTGGAGCGGGTCGTGGAACGCGGGCTTCTCCGACGCGGATTCCGCCGCGCTGTATTTCCCGCTCATTGTCGACGCGCCATACGGATATCAGGGCGTCAACGTGCATGCGCAGGAACGAACGCAGACGTCGCTGCTGCGCTGGATGAGACGCATAATAAAGGTGCGCAAGGAGTACAAGGCGTTCGGGCGCGGCGTATTCGAGATGCTGCTTCCAGAGAATAGAAAGGTGTTGGTCTATTTGCGTGAACTGGAAAACGAGACGATTCTCTGCGTCAATAATTTGTCTCGCTTCGTGCAACCTGTGGAGATCGCGCTGGACCGGTTTTGCGAGTGGACTCCTGTGGAGCTGTTCGGCAAGACCGAGTTTCCGAAAATCGGTGACAAGCCCTACTTCGTCACCCTCGGCCCGCACGCTTTTTTCTGGTTCGAGCTTCGGCCGCCAGGAGCAAAGAGCGGCGCGTGATGCTGTCCGGGGTGCCGACAATCGAAGCTCACGGTGGGTTGCCGGCAGCGCTCAGTGTCGAATCACTTGCCGCTATCCCTCCGGCGCATCTCGAGCACTGGCTGGGCGCTCGCCGCTGGTTCGGCGCCAAAAGACGAAAGATCTTATCCGCGCGGTTCACGTCCGTCGCGTTGCTTCCGCTATCTGGCAGCGCCGCAGCGATGACGGTGCTCGAGGTAAGCCTGGAGGAACCGGCGGAGCTACAGCGATACCAGCTGCCGCTGATCGTGTTATCCATCGAGTCCGGTGACGCAGTCGCGTCTCAGCACGTGCTTGCGCAGGTAGTCTACGACGATGAGTCAGCTGTGGTCGCTGACGCGACCGGCGACTCGCGATTCAGGGATTGTGTTGGAG
>JACDCM010000035.1 GCA_013817545.1 Gemmatimonadaceae bacterium
GTCATCGATCATTCGGTACAGGTAGACGAGTACGGTTCCGATGCCGCATTTCTGATCAACGCCAACCTCGAGTTCGATCGCAATCAGGAGCGCTACGCGTTTCTTCGCTGGGGCCAGGAAGCGTTCTCGAACTTTCGCGTCGTCCCGCCTGACACGGGTATCGTGCACCAGATCAATCTGGAGTATCTGGCGAGTGTCGTCTTCACGCATCAAAATGGCGAGACGCTGGCATATCCCGATACCCTTGTCGGCACCGATTCTCACACAACCATGATCAACGGACTTGGCGTTGTGGGTTGGGGCGTTGGCGGAATCGAGGCCGAGGCAGCCATGCTCGGGTTACCTCTCTCAATGCTCATACCAGAGGTCGTCGGATTCAAGCTGCACGGAAAGCTCCCACCTGGCGCGACAGCGACTGACCTCGTTCTAACTGTGACGCAGATGCTTCGCGCAAAGAAAGTCGTAGGAAAGTTCGTGGAGTTCTACGGCGCCGGATTATCGAACCTTTCGCTTGCAGACCGCGCGACGATCGGCAACATGGCGCCCGAGTACGGGGCTACTGTTGGATTTTTCCCGGTTGACTCGGAGACCATCAAGTATCTGCACTTCACCGGCCGCGATGAGCACCGCGCTCGCCTGGCCGAAGCTTACTGCAAGGAACAGGGGCTTTTTCGGACAGATGACACGCCCGATCCTGTTTTTACGGAGACCATCGAGCTGGACCTGTCCACCGTCGAGCCAAGTCTCGCGGGGCCCAAGCGTCCACAGGATCGCGTACCGCTGCGGCTGGCCAAAGCCATGTTCAGAGAGGCCCTGGCGACGGACCTTCAGAGAGCGGGTACCCTTGCCGGAAAGGCGCAGGTAAAGCGCGCAACCGCTGTGTCTGCCGCGACCGAACTTTCGACGGCGATAATAGCGGATGATCCCGCAGAGCAGGCGCACGAACATCACGGCGTGCCCGTTACCATGAATGCCGAGCAGTTCACGCTCTGGCACGGATCGGTCGTGATCGCGGCAATAACGAGCTGCACGAACACCTCAAATCCTTCGGTGATGCTCGGTGCAGGACTACTGGCGAAGAAAGCGGTCGAGAAGGGTCTGAGCAAAAAGCCCTGGGTCAAGACCAGTTTGGCACCCGGCTCGAAGGTAGTGACCGACTACTACAACAAGGCGGGGGTGACGGACGCCCTCGAAACGCTCGGATTTCATCTCGTTGGTTACGGCTGCACGACCTGCATCGGCAACTCGGGCCCGCTACCGCAGCCAATTTCTGACGCTATTGAGTCCGAGAAACTGATCGTCGCGTCTGTGCTCTCGGGAAACCGGAATTTTGAGGGGCGCATCAATCCGCACACGCGCTTCAACTATCTCGCATCGCCACCGCTCGTGGTGGCGTACGCGCTCGCGGGGCGGATGGATATAGACTTTTTTACGGAGCCGCTGGGCATCGGCAAGGACGGTCCGGTCTTCCTGCGTGACATCTGGCCGTCACCCAAGGAGGTGGAGGATACAATCCTGTCCTCGGTGAAGAGCGAGATGTTTCGCTCGAGATACGCCAACGTGTTCGAAGGAGATGAAGCGTGGCGCGGACTGAACGTTCCCATGGGCGAGACCTTCGCGTGGACCAACGACTCTACCTACGTCAAGAATCCGCCCTACTTCGATGGTATGAGCCGGCAACCACCTGGAGTTCGGCCTGTCACGGGGGCGCGCGTACTCGCGATGCTTGGAGACAGCATCACCACGGACCATATCTCTCCGGCCGGCTCGATTCCGGCACACAGCCCGGCCGGAAAGTGGCTCATAGCTCAGGGCGTCAAGACAAAGGACTTCAACTCCTATGGCGCGCGTCGTGGGAATCACGAAGTAATGATGCGGGGAACGTTCGCCAACATTCGGCTGCGAAACGAGCTTGCACCCGGCACGGAGGGAGGATGGACAACGATGTCCACGGGCGGCGAGGCGATGACCATTTACGACGCGGCCATGAAATACCAGGAATCGGCAACTACGCTTCTGGTTATTGCCGGGAAGGAGTATGGAACCGGATCATCGCGTGACTGGGCTGCAAAGGGGACGTTGCTACTTGGCGTACGGGCTGTGATTGCCGAATCGTTCGAGCGCATTCACCGATCCAACCTGGTTGGAATGGGCGTGATTCCGCTCGAGTTCGTGAATGGTGAGACGCGCAATACGTTGGGACTCACGGGCTTCGAGAGCTACGAGATAACAGGGCTGAGTGACGACATGAAGCCACGCACCAGGGTCACAGTGCAAGCTACCGCGGCGGACGGAAGTGTGAAGCAATTTCACGTACTGTCGAGGATCGATACGCCGGAAGAGGTAACGTATTACCGGCATGGGGGGATCCTCCAGTACGTCTTGCGGGACCTTGCAGGAAGGTGATTCTGCAAGTAGAAGTGTGACGGCATCCAGCTATCACGCGCGGTCAGCTGGCATCACCAGCCCGGCGGGCTGTTTCCGACAAAGTTCGATAAACGCGCTCGAGCAGCAATCCTGAAAGTTCTACGGATGCTGCGGGTGAGACGGATGCTTCGGATCGTCCACGGTAAAAGTACGGCGTCGTGGGATCACTCGAAGTTGCAACGATCGGTTTGCAAAAAAAACGCTACTGGGATGACCGCCAGGTGGAGTGCTCACCTGTCAAGAACCTCCCGGATTTTCAGCCCGAGTGCTTCCGAGGTGAATGGTTTGTGCAACAGCGTTATACCCGGGTTGAGCACACCGTGGTGTACGATCGCGTCTTCCGTGTAGCCGGACATGTAGATCACCCTCAGATCCGGCCGTCGCTCGACGAGTTGCCTGCTCAGCTCAGGTCCGCTGGTGCCGGGCATTACGACGTCGGTAAGTAGCACGTCGATTGATGCGTTCTGCTCGAACACCGAAAGCGCGTCCTCTGCGTTTGAGGCTACCAGTACAGTGTAACCATGCCGTTGAAGCATTCGTCTGGCCAGCTCGCGAAGTGCATCCGCGTCCTCGACCACGAGCACGGTCTCCGCACCTTCCCGCGGCCGGGCAACACGCGGCGGCGGCTCCGCCGATATTTTCGTGGCCTTCGCCCTCGGGAAATACACTTTGAATGACGTGCCTTTGCCAACCTCGCTGGATACCCTTATTCCTCCGCCACCGCCTGTGACGATTCCGTGGACGGTTGCCAGGCCAAGCCCCGTGCCTTTGCCTACCTCCTTGGTGGTGAAGAACGGCTCGAACAGGCGAGCCTGAACCTCTGGCGCAATGCCGGTTCCCGTGTCGGTGACCGTGAGCACCACGTAGTCGCCTGGCTTCACCGAGAGCTGCGTTCTGGCGTCATGTTCATCCAACGTCGCGATGCCGGTCGCGATCGTAAGCGTGCCTCCTTTCGGCATGGCATCGCGCGCATTCACCGCGAGATTCATGACGACCTGCTCCATCTGCCCGCGATCCGCTTCTACAAGCGAGGGTTCCGACCGCGTGGCCAGCACCACCTTCACGTCTTCTCCGATCAGGCGCCCGAGCATCTTGAGCATGTCTGCCACCACTACGTTCAGGTCGAACAGCGTCGGCTCAATGATCTGCTTGCGGCTGAATGCCAGCAATTGGCGCGTAAGACCCGCCGCTCGCTCTCCGGCCTTCTGAATCTCGGCGATGTCTGACTGGTGCGGATCATCGGGAGCGAGGTCCGCCAGCAGCAATTCGGAATTCCCCAGAATTACCGTGAGCAGATTGTTGAAGTCGTGCGCGACGCCGCCGGCCAGCCGTCCCATGGCTTCCATCTTCTGGGATTGGCGAAACTGGCCTTCGAGCTGCTTGCGTTCGGTGATGTCTTCGAAGACCACGAGAACACCAATGATCTCTCCCTGGTCATTTCGATATGGCACCTTGACGGTGTGTACCCAGCGCGCCTGTCCGTTCGCCTGATATGGTTCCTCCACCTCCTTCAACGTTCCCTGCGCCATGACCCACCGGTCGTCGGCGCTGTACGCTTCAGCCAGCTCGCGAGGATAGAAGGCGAAAGCGTCCTTGCCGATGACTTGTTCGAGAGGAAGTCCCAGATCCTGCGCGTAATTCGCGTTACAGAAAAGCGTCACCGAATTGCGGTCCTTGACGAGAATACGATGCGGAAGGTGCTCGACCAGATGCCGATTGAGCCTGTCGCTATTTCTCAGCGCGTTCTCCGCCGTTTTCCGTTCGTGCATCTCGCGTTCGAGCTCTTCCGCGCGTTTCTGCGCGAGTGCGTACAAATGATCGTTTTCGTAGATCCGCCCCACCTGCCCCGACAACGCAAGAACAAGATGTTCATCTTCCTCGGTGAATGTTCTTCGCTCATTGAAAACCAGACATAACCAACCGTAGACCTGAGTTGGTGATGCGATGGGCGCGACCAGAAACGCATCGCTCTCCGGATAGGAAAAGGGCAGTTGTCTGGCAGGATCGTCATGGGTCGCGCCACCACGCAAGGTCCGTCGTTCCCTGATGACTGCTCCGAGAATTCCCGCTAGAAACTCCTCGGTCGTAGTCCAATTCGGAGCGTCCGGTCCACAGGGGATATCAGCTCCACAGCTGAAACAACGTTGTACGGTTTGCTCATCGACACCGAGAATGCCGAGCGTAGCGTAAGTTGCGCCGAACAAATCGCGCGCAGCAACGCATACATTCTGGAGCATTAGATCCGAGTCGCGCTCCGAGGCAAGCTCCAACACGATATTTATCAGCGCTCTCAACCGGCAGTTCACCGTTCGAAGGTCTTCAGCCTTATCCGACAGCTTGTTGGTGAGCAGTCGAAGGTGCTCACGATCGAAGTCGGTCGAGAGCGGAAACGCGCTTGGCTCGAAGACTTTGTCCGGACCTCGATCGAGTGCGCGACGAACGATCTTCAGCACCTCCGCAGACTCGGCTGGCTTCGTCAGCACGGCTGCCAGGCCGCTGGACAACGCAAGTTCTCTGGCTTCACGCTCACCGTAGTGCGCGGAATAGAACACCACGGGAACTTCGTTGTTGGCCGGGTCCAGACGAAGCTGCCGGACGAACTCGTAGCCATCCATGACAGGCATGAGAACATCCGTTATCACAAGATCCGGATGCTCAGCCTGTACAGAAGCTAGACCTTCCACCCCGTTCGTCGCCTCTACCAGCCGATGTCCGTGATGACGCAGCAGCGTCACCAGGAATTTTCGGTTAGCCGAGAGGTCGTCAACAACTAGAATGGTTGCCATGCCAACTCTCTACTTCAGGCAGCTGCCGTTCTCGCGATCGATCGGCCCGCGCATCCTTACGCGTGTCTGCGAAAAACAACGGCTCCAGGTAAATGTGATTGGATCATCGATCCAGCGCCTCGCGCACTTGACGCAGCAATTCCGAGGACGAGAAGGGTTTCTGGACGAAAGGGAGGCCGCGATCGAACCCTGCCGTGTGCGCGGCCGACAGCTCGGTGTAGCCGGACATGTACAATACCTTTAAATCCGGCCTATGAACCTGCAGCCTGCCGAGCAACTCCGGACCGCCACAACCCGGCATGACAACGTCTGTGAGAACCAGATCGATCGAATCGGCGTGGTGTTCGAATACCTTCTCGGCTTCGTTGCCGTTCGTTGCTTCCAGGACTCGGAAACCCGCATTGTCGAGAATGCGCTTGGAGAACTGGCGCACACCGGCTTCATCTTCCACGAGCAGCACGGTTTCGGAAGCGGGTTTGGCAGGAGAGACTGGCGGGCTCAAAGCCTGCACACCGGGAGCGGCATCCGAACGTGGCAGATAGACCTTGAACGTCGTGCCTCGGCCAGGTTCACTGTCCACCCAGATGTAACCTTTACTCTGCTTGACGATTCCATAGGTCGTGGACAGTCCGAGACCCGTACCTTTGCCAGTTTCCTTGGTAGTAAAAAACGGCTCGAACAGACGCTTTTGAGTTTCCTTGCTCATTCCGTTGCCGGTGTCTGTGACGCTCAACATGACATAGCGTCCGACCATGACCGTCTCTTCGTGGGCGGTGGAGTCCTCCAGCTCAACGTCCATGGTTTCTATTCGCACCAGCCCACCATCGGGCATGGCGTCTCGCGCGTTGACCACAAGATTCATTACCACCTGCTCGAACTGGCCGCGATCCGCCATAACCGAAGGTAGATCAGATGCCAGAACCATGGTAATTTCGATATGCTCACCGATTAGCCTGCGAAGCATGCCAGTCATGTCCCTGATGAGGCCGTTTACATCGAGGGGCTCGGTGTTCAACACCTGTTGACGGCTGAAAGCGAGCAGTTGTCTGGTTAGTCCGGAGGCACTCTTTGCCGCCTTTATGATCTCTTCGAGATCCTGGCGATGATGCCCCGGCATGGCGATGTCTTCCCTCATCATCTCGGCAAATCCGAGTATCACGGTCAGCAGATTATTGAAATCGTGCGCGACACCCGACGCAAGCTTGCCGACCGCGTCCATCTTGCTAGCCTGCCGCACCTGTGCTTCGAGCGTCCTGCGGTCCGTAATGTCCTCGATCACCGATATGAAATGCTGAGGCTGGCCGCTAGCGTCGCGATGTACCGACGTGTGGACCCGCGCCCAGACATGACTGCCGTCTCGCCGACGATATCGCTTTTCGTCAACAGTGTGTCGGTCCAGCGATCCGGCGGCCATGAGGCGGAATGACTCTGCCTCAGCGGCAGTTTCTTCCGATTGAAGGAGTTGCTGGCTGGCACTGCTCTGCAATTCCTCGCGCGAGTATCCCAGAAAATCGCACAGGCGCTGATTGACGCGCAACCACTGCCCATTCAGGCCTACGTGTACGATTCCGACAGGTGCGGCGTCGAATGTCGACCGGTATAGCCGCTCGCTCTCTGCCAGGGCGGTTGTGCGGGAAGTCACCTCTGTTTCGAGCAATTGGCTGTAATTATCGTGGTAATCGCCGTACGTCTGCAACTGAAGCAGATTTTTTACCCGTGCGCACAGCTCGGCACGATCAACAGGTTTGGTGAGAAAGTCCTCGGCACCGGCGTTCAGCCCGTGCATTCTGGAGTTGCGATCATCAAGAGCGCTAAGCATGATGACGGGAATATGTTTGGTGGCGACGTCACCCTTGATTTTGGCAGCCACCTGGTAGCCGTTCATCCCCGGCATCATGATATCAAGCAGAATCAGGTCAGGCGCATTCAGCGCTACCGTAGCTAGCGCCTCCTCACCGCTGGAAGCTGTCTGAAGGAGAAAACCTTCCGGCTTTAGCATAACCTCCAGCAATTGCCGATTCTGGCGTTCATCGTCCACAATCAGAATTCGTGCTGGCTTTTCAGCGACGAACCGATTCGCGCTCATGCTCGTGCCAGTTGCGAGGAGATAGTCGCCAGAAACTCCTGGTAGCGCATCGGCTTTGCGATATATCCATCACACCCGGCGGCTCGAATGCGCTCCTCGTCACCCTTCATCGCCAAGGCGGTGAGTGCGATGACCGGAATAGCTCGCGTGGCGCCGTCCTGCTTCAGTAGCTCGGTGGCCTCGAGTCCGTCCATGCCAGGGAGCTGGATATCCATCAGGATGAGGTCTGGTTGCTCGTCACGTGCCAACGTCAGTCCCGCCTCCGCATCCGTTGCGCTAAGCACGGTGTGCCCTGCGGACTTAAGCAGGAAAACCGCAAGGGTCATATTAGTGGGATTGTCCTCCACGATCAGGACCTTGGCCATCTTCAAGCCACCAGTTCGCGCCCCGACATGGCTCGCCGAACCTCCGCGGTAAAGCGGTCGCGGTCGAAGTCGGCCTTTTCCATGATCGTTGTCACATAGCCATTCAGCTTGCGGCGGTCCTCTGCGGTGATTTCCTTGGCTGTGACAACCAGAATCGGAATGCGGGCGGTGTCGGGGTGTTGGTTGAGCGCCTGGACAACATCGAAGCCGTTTACCTCCGGCATCATCAGGTCGATGACGATCAAGTCCGGCATCTCCCGTCGTGCGGTTTCGATAGCCTCACGACCGCCGTATGCGCGCAGCACCGAACTAGCCAGGCCCAGGAGCCGGACAGCGATCAGCTCGACGGCCTTTGGATCATCATCAGCGACCAGTACCTTCAATCCGCGTCCCTGCGAAACGGGGAACATACCAAGATCGACGAGCGACTCGTACAACTCCTGCCGCGACATGGGTTTTTGCATAACAGCTGCGGCGCCGAGCGTGAAGCCCTTGTTGCGATCCGCCACGATCGAAATAATCACGACGGGGATGCGCCGAAGCGCGGGCATCTGCTTGATGCGGCTGAGGAATTCCCAGCCGTCCATATTCGGCAGCATGATGTCCAGCGTGATCAGAGACAGTGGCTGTTGCGTCGCCAGCAGCAGCGCCGCCTCCGCGGATGCGGCGTGCAGCACCTCGAAGCCCTCCGCCTCAAGCTGCACGCGAATCAGGTCAGCGGATTTGAAATCGTCTTCAATGACCAGAGCGGTTCGCGGACCCGTTTCCACCTCGGCTCTCGGAATCAGTGGCGCCTTCGTTGACGGAAGCTCCACTTCCTCCGGGGCGCGAATCGGCAGCCACACCTTGAAGCAGGCGCCCTGACCTTCGCTGCTCTCCACTGCTACTGCGCCGCCGTGCAACTCCACCAGAAGTTTTACCATTGCCAGGCCCAAGCCCGTCCCCTCGAATTTTCGGGCTAGACCACTGTCGATCTGACTGAAAGGTCTGAACAGATGCGTTAACCCTTCAGGTGAGATTCCAATGCCGCTGTCAGTGACGCTAATTTCGAGAAATTCCTCAAATTCGTTGTCAGCCAAGGGGAAGGTTCGCCCGGTCCATGCACCGGATAGCAGGCCTACGTCGCTGCGAGGAACACGACCAGCGCGCAACGTTACTCTGCCGCCTTCCGCCGTGAATTTTACTGCGTTGGAAAGCAGGTTGTAAACGATCTGCTTAACCTTGCGCGCGTCCGCCAGAATGGATCCTAGCTCGTCGGCAGCCTCCATTACCAGATGAATATGGGTGCTGGCGGCCTTCTCCCGGACGATCGACAGGCTGTTGGCAAACAGCGAGGAGACCTGTACCGGCTCCAGATCGAGCGTCATCTTGCCAGCTTCGACCTTGGACAGGTCGAGGATGTCGTTGATCAACGAGAGGAGATGCTTGCCGCTGCCGAAAATGTCACCGATGAATCCCCGCTGTTGAACGGTCATCTCGCCCATCAGACCGTCCCTCAAGACTTCAGAGAACCCGATGATGGCGTTGAGTGGCGTCCTCAGCTCGTGCGACATGTTTGCGAGGAACTCGGACTTCATACGGCTCGCGTCTTCCAACTCGACGTTCTTCTGCTGCAGCGTTTGCTCGTAAAGTTTGAGTTCCGTCACATCGCGCGCTGCGGCAAACACGCCCTGCAGCTTCCTGTCACGATCGTGGAAGGTGGTTGCGTTGTAGGACACAACGGTGAGCTTGCCATCTCTTGCGCGCGCGGTGAGCTCGTAGTTGGTGACTTTTCCCTCGCTCATCACGCGGTTAATGCCTGCCTCAGCCCGTCCTGAATCCGTGAAGTAGTTCTTGAACGGCGCTCCGATCAACTCGTCACGCGTGCAGCCAGTAAGAGCTTCCGTCTGCTTGTTGACGTCCGTGATGATACCACGCGGATCGGTGGTCATCAGGGCATCGATGTTGGATTCGATGAGCGAGCGCGTGTAAAAATGCTGATCGCGCAGACGCTGATCGAGCTTCATCCGCTCTTCTTCAACCTGCTTTCGCGCCGTATTGTCGGTGCCGATGAGCAAATAGCCGATAATGGCATCCTGCGCATCTCGCAGCGCAGTTATGGATACTACTGCGGGGAACCTGCTCCCATCCTTGCGGAAGTAGGTCAGCTCGTAGATGTCTTCGATCCCACGCGACGCCTTGAATACCAGGGCCTCAAAGCCCGGCGCAATCGGGGTGGCGAATTCAATGCTCAATGCCGTGGCTCGAGCGATCACTTCCTGCGGATCGGAGATATCCGCCGGCGTGATCTTGTTCATCACCTCAGCCGCCGTATAGCCGAGCATCCGCTCCGCGCCGACGTTGAAGATCTGGATGACGCCGTTTGCGTCGGTGGCTATGCTCGAGAAATTGGCGCTGTTAAAAATGGCGCTCTGCAGGGCTCCCGCTTTCAGCAGCGCCTCTTCGGCCTGTTTGCGAGCAGTGTTATCCGTGCCAATCAGCAGGTAGCCGATGATGGCATCCTGCGCATCGCGCAACGCCGTGACCGATACCACGGCCGGAAACCGACTCCCATCCTTGCGGAAGTAAGTCAGCTCGTAGATGTCCTCAATGCCGCGGGACGCCTTGAAAACCAGCGCCTCAAAGCCTGGCGCGATGGGAGTTCCGAGCTCGACGCTCAGCGCCTTGGCTCGTACGATCACTTCCTGCGGATCGGAGATGTCAGCTGGCGTGATCTTGTTCACGACATCGGCGGCGGTGTAGCCCAACATCCGCTCGGCGCCGACATTGAAGATCTGGATGACGCCCTTGGCGTCAGTGGCGATACTCGAGAAGTTGGCGCTATTGAAAATCGCGCTCTGCAGGGCTCCCGTTTTGAGCAGAGCCTCCGCGTGTCGAACTTCTATGCTGACATCGGGCGCGTCAGTATTCTTGTGGGCAGTGCGCATGGGGCCCCGGTTCCCCATATCGATGGTGCGACGCTCTAACACACGCCGTCGCCACAAGGTCGTGCAATGACGGGTGACCGGAAGTTGTCAGCGGCATTTCATGACGATATGAGATGAAATTCGCTGAAAGGGGTCGCAAGAACCGTGACAACCGTCGTCATCCGTAAAATCACTTGCCCGATCACCGCGATTTACAACACTTGACGGTTAAGGCCATTCCGTAGGGATCACAGGTATCCAAGCCACCAGTCTCGTCGCGACTCTTTCACCTTTGCGAACCACCGGCAGAAAAAGTAAAGGATGACGGCCACAGAGATCCAAATGAGGTAGATCACCGGAAGTGGAAGTGGCCAACCCTCAGGTTGAGTGATGGGAAACTGATCGAGCCGTGCCGACTCGAACATCCAGTGCACCTCACCGTAGCGCAGAAAGCAGGCGATCAGCGCCAGCGTATGTATGAGCGGAACGTGCATAATGAAATAGAAGAGCGGCACCTTGCCGATGACCAGCGCCGGACGAAGTACGCTCGGCGTTTTGCCTTCCAGCGCCCGGAGCGCGAGGAGGGCCGGGCCAAGTGTCATCAGAAGGTAAAGCAGCGATGGCGGATACTTGTTCGTGTTAAGGAATGAAATGAGCGTGAACATGGAGGAGGTCTGCACCGTCCAGCGCAAGGGATCGCCGTACACATTCACCAGTCGCAGGACAACGAAAGCCACGGTGAGGCCCAACCCCAGCCGTAGCAGCAGAGTTTTGCGCCGCTCCGGGGTCCAGGTATACAGTTGGCCTAACCCGTATCCCACCATTGTCACCCCGATCCATGGAATGAGCGGATACCCGAGGAAGACCTGGAATCGCGGTGTGGCGAGCAACATGCCGGGAGCGTGCAGGACATTCCAGAGGGGACCGAATGGCCCGAGCGAGGCGGCAGTGACACCGTCCAGCAGGTTGTGGCCCACGATCATCGTGATGCCCATCGTGGTGACGGCCGCCACCGGAAGACGCAGCAGCGCCGCCAGTGCAATCATGGCCCATCCGAGCGCCCACAGCACAGTGATGATCGTGACGCGATAGTCGAGGTTCCACTGCCAGCCGAGGCAGCGCATGATCACAAGCTCGAGCACAATCAGCCATATGCCGCGCGAGACGAGATAGCGCGCGAGCTCGCTCCTGGAGCGACGCTGCAGGGAGAGAAAGGCGCCGGCACCGGTGAGCAAAAAGAAGATGGGCGCGCAGAAATGCGTGATCCAGCGCGTGAAGAAGAGCGGGATTGTCGTAGTCGCAACATTCGTCGGATTCTCGGCGAGGTTACCGAAAAAATCCCGCGTGTGGTCCAGCGCCATCAGGATCATGATGACGCCGCGGAGAACGTCGATCGACTGGATACGGCTGCGCGAAAGGGGCGGTAAGCTCCCGTTGGTCATGCGACCAATCCCTTCAGTTACGGATGATCACGCATGTCCTCCTTCCCTGGGGAGCGACTCTACCGCACGCGTGACAACGCGTCAGTCAAATCCGCGCGTCACCACTGGCGGGTGGCGACGCGTATCGCATATCTACAGGTCGCCGAGTTGTCAGGCTAGCGTTGTGATGACAACGAATTGTCAGGACTAACGTTGTGATGACAACGAATTGTCAGGACTTGCGTTGTGACGACAAAACGGTCAACACCCCCTAATCAAGCGACTCTCGATAGAACGGGACGCTCTCCAGCCGATCGCGGCTCGACGTACGAGCCAGCAGCGTTAAGCGCTTGCCGGAAGCTCGCAATGATCTTTTCATCGAGATCCGCGTTCAGCCATACTACATCCTCTCCCGCGTCGCGACGATACGATTCCAGCAGATTGCGATCGCCCTGAACCACGAACACACCGGCGCACAGCTGTGAAGGTGCCAAGGCGTCCGCCAACTCGGCTAGCTCTTCGACACCACCGTTTTCCATGGAGATTAAAAAGTCTCCGTCATCGGGTCGCGATTCCTTGAGCGCGAGCTTCCGAAGCACCGAATCGGCTGCGGCGTTCGGCTTCATTACATTGAGCCTGGAATCCCGCGGCATGATCGTCTCGATTGCGCGCAGAAGGCGCCCTGTGTCGCTGGCTCCATCAATATCGATCCAGCTCTGTTCGGCGATAGAGCCGCCGCGTAGTCGTTCCGCGACGTCGCGAAACTGATCGAACAAACTCATGATAGTTCTCCATCCCGATAGTTCGGGGCTTGAGTGTTACAGCTCTAATAATTCTTCTTCGGACAAATCAGGTAAAGCATACAAAGGCAGTTATCGGACCAGGGTGCACTGGTGAAGCACTTGACCGCAAATCCCCCTGCGCCAACGGATTACGAAAATGATTCCCGCGAGTCGCTTGCTGGTGTCCTCGCCGGGAGTATCCGGATGTAGTCAAATGGAGACGACCGATCTGCACCCACAGCCGAATCAAGCGTCCGATTAAGGACGAAGAGGACGCGGGTTGGTTACCAAGTGTGCGAACCACGAAGATGAGCGGTGAGGGGTGCCACCCCGATCGGTATGTGCTCCATGGGCTGTTTCGCCGATTGCAAACCATTGCACGCGTTGCGATCTTGAGAGGCGCCAAGCACTGATTTTCGCTCCCTGAACGTGCCAGGGTGACGTGAGCGGCAGTTGTTGATACCAACGCTCCGTCATGTACTTCAGCTTAATCCGGCACCGCGCAATTCATTCGAGTATGCAACTCCTGACGTTGCGCTCACAGAGCAACATACAGCCACCCGGAAAGTGTCCCTCCCAGAGACCCTCGGCGCCCTGAAGCGCTCGCGGTATGCCGCACCCGCGCTTGCCCGCCGCTCCGTTAAGGACGAACTGCGCGCAAATCTTCTCACCAGACTCGCTTCGAACGGACCGTTATTCGAGGGAGTGCTCGGCTACGAAGAAACTGTAGTCCCGCAACTTGTGAACGGTCTTCTCGCTCGTCACAACTTTATCCTGCTTGGCCTGCGCGGGCAGGCTAAATCGCGCATTCTGCGAGCTCTGGCGACGCTGCTCGACGAGGAGATTCCGATCGTTGCCGGAAGTGAGATCAACGACAATCCTTTCGCTCCCATTTCCAAGTACGCGCGAATGGTCATCGCCGAACGCGGTGATGACACGCCGATAGCATGGTTGGGGCGCGAGAGTCGCTACGTCGAGAAGCTGGCTACGCCGGACGTTACCATCGCGGACATCATTGGCGACGTCGACCCAATCAAGGCCGCTCGCGGCGGGCACATGCTCGCTGACGAACTGACGATTCATTACGGAATGCTGCCGCGCGCCAATCGTGGCATTTTTGCCTTGAACGAACTCCCGGACCTCGCTGGGAAGATTCAGGTGGGATTGTTCAATATCATGCAGGAAGGCGACGTCCAGATCAAAGGATATCCTATCAGGCTTCCACTTGATGTGCTGCTCTGCTTCACCGCTAATCCGGAAGACTACACCGCTCGCGGAAAGATCATTACCCCACTCAAGGACCGTATCGGCAGTGAGATTCTGACACACTATCCTGAGACCGTCGAACTGGGCATGGATATCACGCGGCAGGAAGCATGGACTACGCGCGACGGCTTGCCTGTGCGGATCCCTGACTTCATCGCCGAGGTTGTCGAACGAGTTGCCTTCGAGGCGCGCACAGACAAGCGTATCGACAAACGGTCGGGTGTTTCCCAGCGGATGCCGATCTCGGTTATCGAGGTAGCAATCTCCAATGCCGAGCAGCGCGCGCTTCGCGTCAGCGAATCGGAAATCGTGCCACGCATAACCGACATTTATGCGGCGCTTCCAGCGATCACAGGCAAGATGGAACTGGAGTACGAGGGCGAAATCGTCGGCGGTCATACAATTGCGCACGAGCTGATCCGCCGCGCGGCAGATGCGACTTTTGGCGCTCGGGCAGAAGGAATAAACACCGACGACGTGGTGATGTGGTTCGATGTGGGGAATGCACTTCAAATGGAGGAAGAGGTTAGAGCGGAGTCGATGTTGGCAGGGTTTGAAGGCGTTCCATCCCTTCTGGACATTGTCTCGAACACTGGCCTCGCTCCTGACGGCGACGTGGCGATGCGCGCGGCGGCATGCGAGCTGGTGCTCGAGGCCCTGGTGGCTCGAAAAAAAATCTCTCGTTCGGCTGCGGGCAGGTACGGTAGAGCAGCGCCGCCCGAACGCCGGCGCCCGAACCAGGATTTGTTTGGCGGCGGCTTGATGGCGTGAAACCGCTCGAAAGAAAACGCGGCGTTGCTGTGCGCCGCGCCACCGAGGCGGATCTCGCGGTAGTTACCGAGCTCCGCCTCGCTCTGCTCCGGGAGCATGCAAGCGATGTGATATATGGACGTGTGCGCCCCAACGTTACCGCAACCGCCCGGCGCCTGTATCTCGCCCAGCTCGGCTCGCGGGACGAGGTGACTTTCCTGGCTCAGCGGGGCTCGCAAATATCAGGCATCCTCCGCTGCGTTCACAGCAGAGGATATCCGCTGCTTCTTCCACCGGAGTATGGGTACGTGTCCTCGGTTTACGTTATTCCGGAGGCGCGCAGATCGGGGGTGCTCACGAGTCTGCTTCGGCAAGCGGAAAAGTGGTGCCGTGATCGAGGATTGACGGAGATGCGTCTTCATAGTGGATCCGACAATGCGCTCTCCAATGCGACATGGGACGCACTTGGGTTCGCGGTTGTGGAACACTTGCGGATGCGGCCGCTCAAACCGGAAGAGTAGACGATACAGCGGCGATTGCGGATTGCGGACAAATATGGACGCAGTGTCGAGAGCTTGACACGTAGCCGTACAAACGCGGCAGGTGACTTTTCAATCCGCAATCCGCCATCCGCAATTACAACGCTCGCATATCGGGATATCTCGCCACTACCCACAGGCCGTACGCCAGCGTGATCGTCGCGCCAACGCCGATGGTCGCTGGAGCTCCAATCTCTCGCGCAATAGCTCCAGCCAGAAATGGTCCAATCACCGGGCCAACTCCCACGAATACCCATGCGTGGGCTGCCATTACCCGGCCCCGAAATGCATCGGGGGCGAGGGTCTGAAGAAGACCGTTTGCGACGGCGTTTGTGACTATCATCGAGAAACCGACGGCGACCAGCAATCCAACAGACAGGCTGAACGCTCGCGACAATGAGAAGAAAATCAGGCACGCGGAGAATGCGTGAGCGGCATACGTCAGCAATCTCCCCCTGCGCACTTTGCTCGACAGCGCCGCAAGGGTGAGGGCCGCTGACAGTGCACCTATGCCAACAGAACAAAGGAGCCAGCCGTACGCGGCAGCGTCTCCTTTGAGCGTGTCTCGCGCTATCACCGGGAGGAGGGCCAGGTATGGAGTGCCGAATATCGCGTAGACCGCGATCAGGCGGATGATGACCCAGACTTCGCGATGGCCGCGAATGAACCGGAGTCCTTCTCGAAGCCGCACAATTGGCGAGTCGTGAACCCCTGGGGAGGCCTGCTCGGGCAGCCGAACCATGGTGAGCCCGACGAGAACAGCGAGGTAGCTCGCAGCGTTTACGGCGAAACACGCCTCCACTCCAGCGGTCGCGATGAGAATACCCGCAGCCGTCGGTCCAATAATGCGCGCGAGGTTGAAACCCCCCGAATTGAGGGCGATAGCGTCCAGCAGATCGTCGCGACCAACCAGTTCGATTATCAGTGTTTGTCGCGCCGGAATCTCCACAGCGTTGATCGCGCCGCCAATGAGTGCGAGCGCAATCAACCAGCCGACTGTCACATTCCCCGTGGAAGCGAACCACCAGAGGATCAGCGCCTGCACCAAAAGCAACGCCTGCGCACCAGTCACTAACCGCAGTTTGTCGTACCGGTCCACCACGACGCCCGCGAACAGCGAGATCACCGCGACCGGGAGTGAGCTGGATGCGTACACGAGCGTTACCCAGAATGGATCACCAGTCAGCTCCAATGCCAGCCAGGCCTGAGCTGTCGACTGCATCCACGATCCGACAAGCGAGGTCGTCTGCCCCGCCCAGAACAGCCGAAAATTGCGATGCCGAAACAGCACCTGGAACGGATTCATGGAACGAGTAGCGGCCATGCGCACCAAGTTACGCGCAGCGATATAGTTTTCAGAGAGGGAAAATGGGCTGCGTTCGCAGCCAGACCTTTCGGCCTCCGCCTTTATGCGCTCACACACCTACTCGAAGTACAGCCCCGAGCTTGCCGACGCAGTGGATCTCCAGTCCTTGCTCGACGGGCTCGCTGATTTCCTCCTCCAATCCGGTTTCGCGGGCGGGCGTACGAATCATCCGTATTGGGGCGAATCCGGCGAAGATGCGGACCGCTCCATGGATGCCTTGAGACAGGCCATTCTCGATGCGCTCATCGAGAGCGGCCAGTTCTCCCCCGAGATGCTGGAAGCGTTGCGAGGTGAGGGAGATGAGGAGGCGGAAGCCAAGTTGGCCAAGCTTCTCGATGATCTGATTCAGCGGCTCGTGGCCGAGGGTTTCCTGAATCTTGAGGCACCACCACAGGTCCCTGACAACTTCCAGAGCGTTACCGGACCGGGTGGCCTGGCGCGCGCCGCAACGCGCGATGTCCAGTTCAAACTCACCGAGAAGGGCATCGACTTCCTTGGCTTCAAGACTCTCCGGCACCTGCTTGGCTCACTCGGCAAGTCCAGCTTCGGAAGCCACGACACACCGTATCTGGCGACCGGCATCGAGGCAGACGGCTGGAGCAAGCCTTACGAGTTTGGCGACACCATGAATCTCGATGTCAACGCCACACTTTTAGCCGCGCTCACACGTACGGGCGACATCAGTGTTCCAATAGATCTGGACTACGGGGATCTCATGGTGCGTCAGGCGGAATACCGATCTTCGTGCGCTACGGTGCTCATGCTGGACTGCTCGCATTCAATGATTCTTTACGGAGAGGATCGCTTCACACCGGCAAAAAAGGTCGCGCTCGCCCTCACCCACCTCATCCGCACCCAGTTTCCCGGCGACAGCATCCGATTGGTTCTTTTTCACGACTCCGCCGAAGAGATTCCGCTTGCCGCGCTCGCGCACGCTCAGGTCGGTCCCTATCACACCAACACCGCGGAGGGCCTTAAACTGGCGCGGCGTATCCTCATGGCCCAGAAAAAGGACATGCGCCAGATAGTGATGATCACCGATGGCAAGCCGAGCGCACTGACAATGCCCAATGGTCAGATCTACAAGAACTCGATGGGACTGGACGTCACCGTAATCGCGCAAACCCTGCGCGAAGTTGCCGATTGCCGTCGCAGTGGCATAGTCATCAACACGTTCATGCTCGCACGGGATCGTGCGCTGGTGGAGTTCGTCAAACGCGTCTCTGCAATTGCGCGCGGCAAGGCCTACTTCACCAACACGATGACACTGGGACAGTTCATCCTGATGGACTTTCTCAAGGGCAAGACGCGGAAGGTCAGCTGAGGAATTAAGAGACAAGGGACAAGGGACAAGATCAGGAACAAGGAATCAGGGACAAGGAACAGGGACTTCCTGTTCGCTAGTTTTTTACGGTCCTCTGGTTCTTGATCGCCTGTCCCCTGTCCCCTGTCCCCTGTTCCTTGTCCCTGCTGTTCCTGGCACCCCGGAACCAGCTCGGGGGTATAGCAAGCGTGGAGGCATCGATTGCATGGCGGAACGATAAGCAAAGTTTTGTTACGCCATACGATTGGCGCCGTCTATCACCGGAAGCACTCTGTCCGCCGTTTCAGCTCGGCTGATTGCGGCTTCCCGCCCATTCGCCGC
>JACDCM010000269.1 GCA_013817545.1 Gemmatimonadaceae bacterium
GTCGGTTATGCTGCGGTAGCCATTGTCGTCCATCCAGTTCGACAGACCGTCGGCGAGATCCTCGACGATCCGAAATCCATGGTGCATCACCGCCGTACAGACCTGCAGAGAAGCCGACCCCATGGCTATGAACTCTGCCGCGTCTCTCCACGTTGATATTCCGCCGATTCCTGAAACGGGAACGGTCACGAGGGGATCACCAGCAACGGCTGAAACAAGATGCAGAGCGATCGGCTTCACTGCCGGTCCGCAATAACCACCGTGACTCGATTTACCCGCCACGCTCGGTTGCGGCGAGAACGTGTCCAGATCAACGCCCACGATGGAGTTGATCGTGTTGATGAGCGAAAGCGCATCCGCGCCACCATTCACCGCCGCCCGGGCGATGTATGCGATATCCGTGACGTTCGGCGTCAGCTTCACGATCACCGGGATGTGCGCTACCTCCTTCACCCACTCGACGATCTGACAGGTATAATCCGGCACCTGGCCGACCGCGCTGCCCATTCCGCGTTCGCTCATTCCGTGAGGGCAACCGAAGTTGAGCTCGAGCCCATCCGCACCGGTGTCCTGCGCGCGTTTCACCATCTCATGCCACGATTCGCGCTTGCTTTCCACCATCAGCGAAACGACCACGGCATGCCGGGGATAGTTGCGTTTCACTTCCGCGATCTCGGCGAAATTGTCAGCGATGGGACGGTCGCTGATCAACTCGATATTGTTGAAACCGATCATCCGGTTAATGCCGAGATCGATGGAGCCGTAGCGGGAGAAGACGTTGATGATCGGCTCACCGACGGTCTTCCATACGGCACCTCCCCAGCCTGCGTCGAATGCGCGAGCCACTTGCCCATACGTGTTGGTGGGTGGGCCTGAGGCTAGCCAGAACGGATTGGGACAGCTGATTCCTGCGAAGTCGACGCTCAGATCAGCCATTGCGATCCCGAGTTGCGGGACAATGCCTGCTGACGAATGAAAGCCGATTGCGGATTGCGAAAAGTGGATTGCGGATTGCGGACCGCGGATTGGTGACTGCGAATGGCGGACTGGGGTGTTGAAGACCGATCGCGGACTCCGGACCGAAGGCACTCATTGCGCATCACCAACGGCCAGTGGGCTACTGAGCATCGCATGGATCGCAGCCGCTGCTGCTTTCCCCTCAGCGGCTGCATTCACGATCTCCGCTCCGCCATTGGCGCAGTCCCCGCATACGACGATGTTTGGCCTGGTACTTACCATTCTTCCTCCTTCCACTCGCAGCCCCGCGGATGCCGCAAAATCACCGTGCGGAAGCTGACCGAGCGCCTTGATGATCATGTCGCACTCGATGATGTGCGTGCTATCGGTGATCTCGACCGGCGAGCGCCGCCCATCCGCATCCGGCTGGCCCAGCTCGGCTCGTACGCACTCGATTCCGGTCACGACAGAATCACCGATGATTCGCTTCGGGACCGTGAAGAAACGAAATTCGCATCCGTCCTTCTTCGCGAGCTCATATTCGTACTTGTACGCCGGCATCTCCTCCTCGCCGCGCCGGTAGACGATAGTCACACGCTCGGCGCCGAGGCGCTTGGCTTGAGTCGCGGCATCGATGGCGGTGTTGCCAGCCCCCAGTACGATCACTTGTCGTCCGACCGATGTGGCAGAATAGGGGTTCGTTTTGAGGTGCTCGATGAATGCAAGCGCTTCGTGAACACCACCTATCCACTCTCCAGGGATCCCCAGGGTTCGAGCCTGTCCGAGCCCTACGGCCACGCAAATGGCGTCATAAGAATTCTCGATGGATGCAAAAGTCACTTCGCGCCCCACATGCACTCCCGTTCTCAACTCGACGCCTAACGCCAGCACCATCTCGGCTTCTGCGAGCGCCACTGGCGGACGCATCTTGTATTCAGCGATCGCGTACGTGTTGAGACCACCGGGCTTGTCTCTCGAGTCGAATATCGTCACCGCGTAGCCCCACCTTCTGAGATCCTGAGCGCACGAAAGCCCCGCGGGACCCGCACCAATAATGGCAACGCGTTTTCCGTTGGGTGTCCCGGGCTCGAAGAGGCGGAGGTTCTTTTCGAGTGCAAAGTCGGTTGCGTGACGTTGCAGAAGCGCGATCTTGATCGGCTCTTCATCCCGATCGTTCAGTACGCAGGCGCCTTCGCACATGACTTCCACGGGACATGCGCGCGCACACGAATGGCCCATGGGATTGGCATCCAGAATCACCCGGGCGGATCCGCGGAGATTCCCGCTGGCGATCTTCTTGATGAATGCGGGCACATCTATATGTGTGGGACAGGCGTGTGTGCATGGCGCATCGTAGCAATACAGGCACTTCGCGGATTCCAGTAACGCTGCGTCTTTCGAAAGCGGTGGAGCGATGTCGGCGAACGGACCGCTTGCGTCTTCCGCATTCGCGGCCAGCCAATGTCTACTTGCGAGCATAGTCGCGTGCGCCTGATACGTTAACGCCTTCGAAAAACCGCATCGCGAACAGGTATATGGTATACGAGATGCCGAATCCAACGAACCACGCCCAGCTATAGATCCATTGCCACACAGCCCCCACTTCGATCACGCCCAGCGCTGCGAGAAACCCCGGGAGATTCGGAAGAATTCCAAGCGCCAGCGCGGCCATTGCGATCCAGTTGATGCCTTTGTGGTACTCGTACACTCCGTGCCGACGATACAGCGAATCGACGTCCAGAGTGCGATTCCGCAGCGCGTAGTAATCGGCAATCATGATGCCCGCGACCGGACCAAGGAGAGCGCCGTAACCGATTAGCCACGTGAAGATGTAGACGGACACGTCATTGTAGAGCCGCCACGGCATTATCACGATTCCTATGAAAGCGGTGATCAACGCCCCCGTCCTGAATGAGATACGCCGGGGCGCCAAGTGGCTGAATCCATTGGCGGGCGCTACCACGTTGGCGGCAATGTTCGTTGTTAGAGTGGCCACTGCGAGGCCGAGCATCGAGATGGCAACCATGAGTGGCCCGCCGATGCGGGCGAGAAGCAGCACAGGATCCGCCACGCGCGTTCCAAAAATCACCCCGGAGGCATTGGTGACCACAGCCCCAATGAAAGCAAAGAGCGCCATCGTCAGGGGTAACCCCACAGCCTGCCCGATAACCTGGTCCCTCTGGCTGCGCGCGTAGCGCGAAAAATCCGGAATCGACAGCGCCATCGTGCCCCAAAATGCAACGGCGGATGTCAGACCTGCCCCAAAGATGGTGCCCAACTCCCAGTCACGATCTGTTGGCTGCTTGAACGGTCGCGCCGGATTGCTCAACAGCTCGGTCCAACCCCCTGCCTTCACATAAGCCCACGTCAGAAGCGCAAGCCCGACGGCCAGGAGAAAGGGCGAACCCCACGTCTCCAGGAACTTGATGGAATCCATACCTCGAAGCACGATGGCGACGTTAATCGCCCAGAAGATCATGAAGCACAGGAACTCGCCAGTGTTCAGCCCTACCCACGCGGGGAAAAGCGAGGGGAGCTGCGCAATCCCGGGCCAGACGCTTTCCAGAAGTTTGTAGATCGCCCAACCACCGATCCACGTCTGGATGCCGAACCAACCGCACGCCACGATTGAGCGAAGAAGCGCGGGGACTGACGCCCCACGCACGCCGAACGCCGAGCGCGCGATGACGGGGAACGGGATACCGTACTGGGTACCAGCGTGAGCGTTGAGCGCAATCGGTATGAGGACGATGAGATTGCCCAGCACAACGGAGCCGACGGCCGCCTGCCAGGTCCAGCCACGTTCGATCAGTCCGGATGCCAGTGTGTACGTCGGGATGGATATCGCCATTCCAATCCAGAGAGAGGCAATGTGCCACCAATTCCAGGTACGGTGCTCCGGAGACACCGGTGCGAGGTCCGCATTTATGAGCGATCGATCGAGGGCCGGCAGACGCGAGCCACTGGAGTACCATCCCTGCCCCGGCACACTGTCGGGCGTGCGCCGCGGCGTCTCCGGCGACGGTCGCATGGGATGACTATCGCTCAATTGACTTCTGACAATGCCATGTCGAGCCGGCGGGCGCCATCGTCGATCTCGCTCCTGCTTACGAGCATCGAAGGAGCAATGCGTATCACATTTCCGTACAGCCCCCCCTTTCCGATCAACAGACGGTGTTTCTTGGCGGCTTCGAGCAGCTTGGCTGTCTTTTTGGGGGCAGGTTCCTTTGTCGTGCGGTCTTCGACCAGCTCGATCCCCTGCATGAGACCCATGCCGCGCACGTCGCCTATGAAGGGATACTTCTCCTTGAATGCGTCGAGATGTCCGCGCAGCTGGCGCCCCCGCTCCGCGGACCGCTTGCGAACGTCCTCTCGCTCCATCACGTCAAGTGTCGCCTCAGTCGCCGCCATGGAGATGGGATTTCCGCCGAACGTGGAAAGCGAAAGACCAGTGAAAGAGTTGGCGACCTCATCAGTGGCAATGGTCGCGCCGACGGGAAAACCGTTAGCGATACTTTTGGCAAACGTCATTATGTCCGGCTCGACACCCCAGTGCTGTATGCCACACCAGTGATCGCCCGTACGACCGAATCCTGTCTGAACCTCATCGCAAATGAACACCCCACCATACTTGCGAACGATTCCTACGGCGACCTCGAAATACTCCTTTGGCGGCGTGATAAACCCACCTACCCCCTGAATCGGCTCGGCAATGAAGGCCGCCGGCTTCCCAGTCGTTTCAGTGCGAATCAGCTCCTCAATGTCCGTCGCACAGCGAAGCCCGCAGTCGGGATACTTGAGATCGAACGGACAGCGATAGCAATACGGCGAGCGAGCATGCTTTATCCCGGCCACCTGGGTTGGCAACGGACGCCACGGAGCGTGACCGGTGATGGAGATCGCCATGTGGCTTCGTCCGGCATAACTGTGCCTGAGCGCGATGATCTCCTGGCTGCCCGTGTAAATCTTCGCGAGGATGATCGCCGTTTCGTCCGCCTCCGTACCGCTCGTGGTGAAAAAGCTCTTCTTGAGCTTTCCTGGCGTCATGCTCGCCAGCCGTTCGGCGACACGGACGATCTCCTCGGTGGGGTACAGCGTCGACGTATGCTCCAGCCGGCCAGCCTGATCCTGAATGCGGCTGACAACATCCGGGTGACAATGACCTACGCCCAACGTCAGAATGCCACCGAAAAAATCCAGATACTCACGGCCGTCCGCATCCATCACGCAGCACCCCAAGCCCTGCGTCAGAACAATCGGTTCTTCGTAATAGTTGGCGACACAAGGAAAGAGAAATTCCTTGTGCTTCGCGCGAACGGTGGAAGAATCCATGTGATTTTGATCGGTGAAGTTATCCGGTACAATCATGTGTCTTCGGCCAGCATCAAGAACGAAGGGTTAGACGGATGCTTCGGATGGAACGGATCAAGCGGATCGTTCCCTGGGTGCGAAAATCTACATCGCGGCACGGGTCAATCCGTTTGATCCGTTCCATCAGAAGGATCCTGTCAACCTTTGAATCTTGATGCTCATTTTTTTCCTGAAAGAGCTGCATCCTGGTTCACAATCCGGAATCTCGGTCTCTACCCATGTGTCGGCTCTCTCTCGATGAATCTTCCACGCCCGACAGTTCCGACGAACTCGCCATCCCGCACCTGCACCTCCCCGCGCACAGTTACGAGACTCGCTCGCCCCTTCTGCTCCCAACCTTCGTAGGCGTTGTAATCCACTCTCGAGTAGCTACTCTCTAACGAAAATGTGCCTCGATACTGAGGATCGTATACAACAAGGTCCGCGTCTCCGCCAACTTTCACCGTACCCTTCCTCGGATACAGACCGAAAATCCGGGCCGCCTGCGTGCTGCACGCGTCGACCATGGTTTGCAGTCCAATCCGACCTTCCATAACACCTCTTGTATGCACGAGGTCGATGCGTTCCTGCAACGTTGGAATGCCGTTTGGAATCGTCGTGAAGGCGCTCTTCCCCATATCCTTCTGGCCGCGAAAGTTGAACGGCGCGTGATCGGTGCCGATCGTGCTGATAG
>JACDCM010000270.1 GCA_013817545.1 Gemmatimonadaceae bacterium
ATCTCGAGGCGAATCACTCATCGATGCTAGCCGCGACGAGCTCGAGAGCGACGCAAGCGCACTCGGCCGGGTTTTTCTGGCAATACGTGCGCTGGCCAAACCCGTTATTGCCGCGGTGCAGGGACGCGCGCTCGCTGGCGGAGCGGGATTGGCCAACGCCTGCGACATAGTGCTCGCGCACGAGAACGCACAATTCGGCTATCCAGAAGTACGAGTCGGATTCGTGCCGGCAATGGTGATGACCATGCTGCGCAGATCCGTCGGCGAGAAGCGCGCCTTCGATCTCGTGGTTACTGGACGAACCATCTCTGCATCCGAGGCAGTCGAAACAGGGCTCGCAAGCCGGATGATATCAGCACCCGAATGGACGTCCAGTATAGAGGTAACAGCATCCATGCTAGCGAGGATGTCGCCGAGCGCGGTCCGTATGACGAAGCGGTTGTTTTATGACCTCGATGGACGCGATTTTCAGGATAGCATCGCATACGGCGTGGAAACCAACGTCAACGCCCGTGAGACAGCGGATTTCAAGGAGGGCGTTCGACGCTTCCTGCAGCGATCACGGCAGCCTTAGCGTATTAGTTCGTTATCACGATGATCTTTCGTCCATCACGCGACCCCTCCACCTCATCTCCTGTACGGGCCACCGTCCGCCTTGCGGTAGCCGTCGTTGGTGTGGCGATCTGGGCATATGGTGCCCGAATTGACGATTCCATGCTCAGATGGGTCGGAATCGCTCTCCTGGGGGCGGCCGTGGCGCTTCGGTTTTTAAAACCGAACCGCCCGCCGACCAATTGAAACTGTTCCTCTAGCAACCCAGGCAAATTTATGGCATTCTGTGCCGATGCAATGCGCTTTACGGTGCATTCCTTGCTATTAAAATTTTGCAAAGCACCCGTGCGAGGAAATTAATGTCCGAACCAAAGCGCCGCCGCCGGCATCCACTCCCGGCCGACATAGCGCCGAACGAGGCGGACCGCGACATCCTGGATCAGTATTTCGCGGAAGTTAGCCGCTATTCATTGTTGAACGCTCAGCAGGAGAAGGATCTCGCGCGGCAGATCCGCGCCGGAGATGAGCATGCGTTGGAGGAGTTGACCAAGCGAAATCTTCGCTTCGTCGTGTCAGTCGCAAAAAAATATCAAAATCGCGGTCTCGCTCTCATTGATCTAATCGGAGAAGGGAACGTCGGTTTACTCACGGCCGCCCGTAAGTTTGACCCTGATCAGGGGGTCAAGTTCATTTCTTATGCGGTTTGGTGGATTCGTCAGGCAATTCTGTCAGCGCTCGCAAGGCAGGGACGCACCGTGCGCGTTCCGCTCAATAGAACGGCGGATCTTTCACGAGTTATCAAGGCAAGTGCGTTACTGCGCGATAAGCTGGGCCGAGAGCCGACCCCGGAGGAAGTGTCGCAGCTTACCGCGATTACGCCAGAGATCGTTCAGGCACTGCTTTCACTGAACACCGCTGATGTTCGTCTGGACGCCGCGGTTGGCAAGGATAGCGACCGCTCCCTCATCGAGCGCTTTTCGATGGAGGAGATGCCAAGCACCGAGGATCAGGTTCTCAACAAGTTCCGGACGAGCGAGCTCGAAAGGGCGCTGGAAACCCTGCCTCCGCGAGACGCCAAAATACTCCGGCTGTACTTCGGCTTGGAGGCTGACCGCGAGCACACCCTCGACGAGATCGGCAAAATGCTTGGTGTAACTCGCGAGCGCGTCCGTCAGCTTCGGGATCGTGCGCTCAAGCGGTTGCGCGAAGGAACCGTAGGACAGGCCCTCAAGGAGGTCGCAGCGTAGGTTTTGGTTGAGGCGCCTTTCGCAAGTAGTTAGCACGCCGAGAGCGGCGCAGCACAACGACGCTGCGCCGCTCTTGGTGTTGCGGAGCCTTTCTAGAAATTGCTTTGGAATTGGCGTGTCAACCCGTTACATTCCAAGCTGTTATGACGCGCCGATTCATTCCCGAACTGCTCTCCCCGGCAGGAACCCTGGATGCCGCCAGGGCCGCGATCGCCAACGGCGCCGACGCGATTTATCTCGGTGCCGAGCGATTCAACGCTCGTGACGATGGCGCTCAGCTTACCATGGAGGAACTTGCCGAAGCATGTCGGCTCGCGCATGAGCGTGGCAAGCGTGTCTATCTCACGCTCAACACCCTGGTCAAACCCGCCGAGCTGCCGGATGCTCTGATGCTTCTCGGCGACGCCATTGATCTGGGCGTAGACGCGGCGATTGTGCAGGACGTCGGCCTCACGCGGGCAATCCAGCGTGTGTATCCGGGGTTCGAGCTGCACGGCTCCACGCAGATGACGGTGCACGACGCGACCGGCGCCGCGGTAATGCATGATCTCGGACTGCGACGGGTGGTTTTGGCCCGCGAGAATACTCTCGACGACATACGCAGCATACGAGCGGCGGTCCCGGACCTGGGACTGGAAGTTTTCGTGCATGGCGCACTCTGCATTGCCTACTCGGGTCAGTGCTTCATGTCGGGGATGATTTCCGAGCGAAGCGCGAACAGAGGTGCGTGCGCGCAGTCTTGCCGAAAAGACTACACTCTCACTGACGCGGCCACGGGCGCAACACTGGACCACGGTTTCCTGATATCAGCGAAAGATCTCGCCGCCTCCGAGCACCTGGACGCGATCGCTGAGGCCGGTGTCTCCTGCCTCAAGGTAGAAGGCCGTAAGAAGAAGGCGGAGTACGTCGCCACTGTGACGAAGAGCTACCGGGACTTTCTAGGTCGTATCGAACGCGGAGAGTCGGGCATTGCAAGTCCGAATGAAACCCGCGACCTCGTTCAGATCTTCAGCCGCGGCTTCACCGGTGGAATGTTTGGTGACCGAGCCGGACGCGAATACATCACGCGGGATCAGCCGGATAACCGCGGTCTTCTACTCGGCACGGTGGTTGGTGTTGAGCGTGACGAGATTATCGTCGAATTGACCGACGAACTCGAGTCCGGCGATGGAATAGGACTGGAGCCGCCCGATGGCGGCATTACGTCCGGTTTCGTCGTGGGAAGCGTGCGGACAATACGGCGTAGTGGGCAGATAATTCGTCAAAGCGTGCAGCAGAACGGACATCGTTATTCCAGAACTACTATTCAGGTCGGTTGTCGCGTATGGCGCACGTCTCATGCGGCACTGTTGCAGCGTGCACGCCAGAGCTTCGCCGCCCTCACGGGTCCGCTCCGAGTTCGCAAAACCCGGCTGGACATCAGAGTGTTCGGGCAGCATGGCTCACCTCTCAAAGTGGTCTTCAAAGCTGGTGACGAAATGGTGGATGTTCGGAGCGAGATGGGTCTCGCGCCCGCAACGAACCGAGCACTCGATGCCGTTCAGCTTCGCACACAACTCGGGAGGCTCGGTGATACGCCGTTTGTGCTGGCTGATGTCGACGCAGGCGGTCTCGCACCCGGACTCTTCATCCCCATAAGCGAGCTCAATCGCCTTCGTCAGCACGCAGTCGAGCAGTTGTGCCAGCGACGTGATTGGGACAGGGATGCGAGATTGGAGGAACGGAGGACAATTATTGCGGCAGTGATAGCGGCTCCCGGCGTTGAAGCGGTTGCTCCAGTCGCGAAAGGGTACGAGATAAACGCGCAACTCGGCGTAGATTTCGACTTGGGGGGGGCCCCCAGCTCGTCGGCGTCAGGAATCGCCACCTCTGCACCGCAACCCTTCGTTCTCGCCGCCGAGGTTTACCTTGTCGCCGACGCCTGGGCCTCGCTAAACGCCGGCGCGACGGAAATCACTTTCGACCCGTTCCTCCGGCACCCAATGCCCCCCGTAGCGCATGTCCTTGCGCTTCATGAGGAAGCCACCCGACGCGGAGCCACGTTGCGTCTTCGGACGCCGACCATTGTGCGCCCCGACGAACGGAAGCTTCTCACCAAGTGGTTGGCGCTGGGAACCCCGATTCTTTCCGGGCATCTTGGCCTTGTCGCCGAGCTCGCTCGCGATGGCCGCGACGTCGTCGCTGACTACGCGGTAAACTGCTTCAATCAGCACACTGCTTCGGAGTACTTCAGGCTGGGCGCCCAGCGCATCGTGCTTTCGGTGGAGCTGACGACCGATGAGATTGCGGCCGTGGTAGCCCCCTGGCGCGGCGCTGGCTTCGACGCAGTGATATACGGGCGACCCGAGGGAATGACCATCGAGCATTGCGTTCTTTCAGCCGCGTTCGATCGCGGTCCTTACACTTGCCGCGATCTCTGCGTTCAAAAGCATCCGCTCGTGCAGATAACCGATCCGGCTGGCTACGCATTTCCGGTTGCGACCGACTATGCCTGCCGGAATCGTCTACTGCACTCACGACCGATCGAGGCTTCCGAATTCCTGCCGCGACTCTGGAACGCCGGTGTTCGAGGTTACCGCATGCTATTCAATGTCGCCGGTGATCCGGTCGCGGAGCTTGTGTCCGGCTATCGCGCAGCCCTGAGTGCCCTGTCCAGCGAAGCGACACCCGCGTTGCAATCTGTTCGTTCCATAGTGGGCGGCGAATTTACGCGCGGACATTTTGCTCGCGCCGTTTGACGCTTACGGCCGGCGTGATTTGATGCTTCGTTGCACGCGGTGCCCGCACACCGTCCGCTGATGTCCAATCAACCGACGATCGAACAAGCGCGCTCAGCGCTCCAGTCGCATTTCGGCTACCCCGCGTTTCGTCCGGGACAGGAGAATGCCGTCCTTTCTGTACTGTCCGGGCGAGATACCCTCGTCATCCTCCCGACAGGCGGTGGGAAGTCGCTCTGCTTTCAGGTTCCCGCCCTGATTCTGCCCGGGCTGACCGTTGTTGTTTCTCCGCTCATATCGCTCATGAAGGACCAGGTTGACGCGTTGCGGGCTCGTGGTCTTCCAGCGGCCTTTATCAACTCGACTCTGAGCGGCAACGAAGTTGCCGACCGAATGGCTCGCGCGCAGTCTGGCGAGCTGAAAATGCTGTACGTCGCTCCCGAGCGCTTTGACGCCGGATCGACAGCGGAGCGACTGCGAGCCATTGGCGTGTCGCTTCTCGCCGTAGACGAAGCGCACTGCATTAGTGAATGGGGTCACGACTTCAGGCCCAGCTACCTTCGCGTCGGCAGGGTTCGCGAGCTGCTGGGTTCACCGCCCACGATTGCTCTCACAGCTACCGCCACGCCCGAAGTTCGGAACGATATCGCCCGTCAGCTCAGCCTTCGCGCGCCGAAGGTCATCATAACCGGATTCGACAGGAAGAATCTGCACTATCACGTCGTGCCGGTGCGCTCCGACTCAGACAAGGATGACTCCCTGGCCGAGTCGTTGCGAAAATATCAAGGGCTCGCGATCGTCTACGCGTCAACGCGCAAAGCAGTGGAACGCATTGCGGCCGATCTGTCGCGCGCGGGATTGCCGGCCGAAGCCTACCACGCCGGCCTTGATGACGTGCGGCGGCACGAGGTTCAGGACGCTTTCATGCGGGGGCAGGTTCGCGCGATCGTAGCGACTAACGCCTTTGGCATGGGAATCGACAAGGCGAATGTCCGCCTCGTGGTTCACTACGCAATGCCGGGAACGCTCGAAGCCTACTACCAGGAAGCCGGTCGCGCGGGACGCGACGGACAGCACTCTGATTGCGTGCTGCTGCATGCCTTTCAGGATCGCTTCACGCATGAGTATTTCATCAAGGGAGCATATCCATCCCGGGCGACCGTGGAGGCGGTGTATACCGCGCTTAAACGCTTCGCCGATACGACGGGCTCGGTCGCGGCAACAGTTAATGAGATAGCGGTTGAAATCGGAGGAGCCGAGAGCGAGCGCGAGATCGAATCCGCTCTCCGGGTGCTCACTACAGCGGGCGCTGTGAAGAATGAGCCGGCATCCTCATCCCGTTTCTTTGTCCGATTGCTGGCGACACCAGACCGTATCAAGCGGGATCTTTCCGGTGCGGCGGACGCGGCCGAACGAGATCTGCTGCGGTGCCTATGGCGGGCTGTGGGAGCTGCGATCTACACGGGTGCAGTCATTGATCC
>JACDCM010000271.1 GCA_013817545.1 Gemmatimonadaceae bacterium
GTTTTAGACCGCAGCCAGTGGCTAGAACACGGCCAGGGGATTGATCAGTGAGCCTGACCCACCGCGAACGGGCAGCGGTGCGGCGACGAAGAGGAAGGTCCACTGGCGGCGGGTTGCTGCCTCCTGCGCAAGATCCTCGAGAGCGAGGTTGTCCAGCAGCGGCATACCCATAGCGGCGAGTGCAAGCTGATGAATCGGGTCCGAGACACCGGGCACTAGCGAAGGATAGTGCTCGCTGGAGGCGTCACCGCCGAGCGCCGCCACCCCGCGAGCGTGTAACCAACGGGCCACGTTAGGATGGAGACCAGCCACACCCGTCAAAACTCGCCAGGCACCGATAGCCTGCTCCCGCGCGCCTCGTCCTGTGCGAATCAACACCACGTCACCCGACGCGACCCGCACACCGGTGCGGCGCTCCCAAGCTGCCAGATCGGCGGTGGTGACAATCGCATCGGTGTCGAGATAGGGAACGCCGCGGAGCCACGGGACGTCTATCAACACACCGCGGGTCAGGATGCCGGCCCGCATCGTCTCGATTCCCAGCCTGCTGGCGCCCCGTACGGAATCGATGCTGGTGTCAGGATACCGATTGTAGAGATACCCGTCAAAGGCCGTGTGCGACAGCGCATCGATGTGACTGAAGGCCCAACCATGCATGGGTAGTGTCGGTTCGTCTAGGAACCAGTGAGTATCACCGTCGCGGCCCTGATAGAACTGCACCTGCAACGGCTGAATCGCATTGGCATTCGGTCCCGGAACGAGCGGTCGGGCGAGCGAGACGACAATCCCCGCGCGCACGCCGCGAGCGGCGGCCGCACGTTTCTGTGGAGTAACAAGGTTGAGCGTTCCGAGCGAATCGTCAGGGCCCCATCGACCGGCGTTCGATACTTCACGAAACCAAGTCGCGAACGTATCACGGGACACCAGCGAGGGAGTCTGCGCCTCGCTGACAGTCGCGTAGCTGGTCACAGCAAGCAGCAGCCACAGTTCAACCAGAGTACGCATAGGACCTCCAGTGACGGACTCATGCACGCGCGGCGGCCGCCCGTTGCCGCAGCCGCGCAAGATGCAAGACAGATGTTGCGGTAAGCACACCTACTACAGCGATGAACGCGAAGGCCTGCGGATCTGTCCAGTTCCACACCAGCGCAGCGTACGCCAACACGAACAGGAGCATTGAGACGTTTGTCAGCACGCACAGCCAGCCCAAGAAGCGGTCTTCATGTCCGGGCGGCCGAGTGCGCAGCAAATTGATGAAGCCTGCGTACCAGAGCGAAAGGCCGCCGGAGACGAACCAGAGCGCATGCGCCGTAAGTTCGGCGTAGTTCATCGGCGCGGCAACGAAGTTGTGCACACATCCAAGCGCGATCAGAACGATTGCAGGGATGCGATCAAGATGTTTCATGGCCAAGGCCTCCGCATCGACGCCTCGCGCCGCCTAACGATCAAGGCAAGGGTCACGCCGCTGTTGGTGCGTTCCAGTGAGCGAAGCGAACCAGCTTGAACGCATTGATGTTTCCAGAGAGTATCAGCTCCGCTAAGCTGGACAGGACCTTTCTCTCGGAGGCATCCATGCTGCACTCAGGCATCGATCTGCACAAGCGAGATCTCGTGATTGCCACGGTCGACAGCGAGGGCCGTGCGGTCCGCGACGCACGCATGTCTACCTCGCGCTCCGCGGTCTCCGCTTACTTCGACTCACTTCCCGGCCCGCACAGGGCAGTCGTAGAGTCCACTGCCACCTGGTACTGGCTGCGCGATCATCTCGCTGCCGCTGGGGTTGACGTCCGGCTCGGACACTCCAAATACATCAAGGCGATCAGCTACGCCAAGGTCAAGACCGATCGCGTCGATGCAGCCACCCTGGCTCAGCTGCTCCGGAGTGACCTCATGCCGGAGGGACACATCATGAGTCCCGAGCACCATGAAGCCCGCGATCTCCTCCGCGCCCGACTCAGGCTCGTCGTACAGCATGTGCGCGCCCGACACGTGATTGAGGGATTGCTAGCTCAGTACAACGTGTCTGCACTCAGTGCGCTGCCACCGCTGGTGCAAATGCGGACGACCATGCTCGCTGAGCAGCTCACGCTTTTCACGCAACAGATCAAGCGCATCGAGCACGAGCTTCAGCCTCAGCTCATTCCCACCGCCGATGTGCAACGATTGGTCTGGATCCCCGGCGTTGGCAAGATCGTCGCCTTCACCCTCGCGCTCGAGATCGACGACATTGCCCGCTTTCCTACCGCCCGTGACTTCGTCTCCTACTGTCGCTTGGTCCCCGGTGCCGGCAACTCCGGCGGCAAGACCCGCCACAAGCGCACCAAAGATGGGAATCGCTACCTCAAGCTTGCCTTCAGCCATGCAGCCGTCCGCGCAATGCAGTACTTCCCCGAGATCCGTGCCTTCTATCACTCCATGGCGCGGCGAAAGCCGAAACCTGTCGCTCGAGCCCTCGTAGCAAAGGAGCTCGCCCGCATCGTCTACTTCGTACTCAAGAAGAAGGAGCCATTCAATAACACATTCAAAGGGAAACCATTGAGTCGCACCAAGCAACCGAAGTGGCCACGGCTGGCGAGCCCGCCCGTCTAACTGGAGCCGCCTCCTTTGGAGGCGTGCATCTCCGTCGCATTTGATTGGGTCGCTAGTCGTTGTTGTCGTCAAGAACCTCTGGGGCCAGTCTTAGAGACCGTGAACCCGAAATGGTGTATGGCCGCCACTGAGGCGCCGACCTGAGGAATCGCACGACACCGGCTGCAGAAGGATCAATCACTCATCCAGGAGACGCGCACCGGTGCATCTCCTAAACTTTCGTCTACCCCTTGCGGAAAAACTCTCTAATGGTGTTAGGCGTCACGCTTTCCGTCATTCCCATTGGGTTCCGCTTCGTACGGTAGATCGTCCGGATCGAGGACCCCGACATAGTCCGGCTCTGGGTCGATCTCGAAGCGAACAGCTTCGATTTGACTGCGACCCTGTATCAGCGCCTTCAGTACCCTGTGCATCCCGTCCATGATTCGTCCATCGCTGGAGAGAATGATCGGAAACCCAAAATTTGATTCGTCAATTAGGCGGGCATGTTCGGCGACGTCTCGGCACGTCATCGGTTGTCCCCAGTAGGTCTCGTCTACCTCTCGGAGGCCCGCCACTGTCACGAGCTCCGACTTCAAGTGGCCACTCAATCGGACAAGACGATCAACGTCCCAAGCTCGGAACCCGACCTCCCCGGGCCTGAAATGATATTGCTTGCGCATACACACCTCACGTGACGCCTAACGCGCGCGATAAGCTGCAAGCGAATCAAGTAAGAGCGCGTGCGCAGGACGTGCAATCCGCTCGTCGCTTGTCAGCTTCATTGCGATGTTAGAGCGCAGGCTAATATGCACCTCGTCCCGGGACCCGACCGCGCACGTCAGGAAGCTTTCCGCGCGCCAACGCGTTGTCATCGCGGCAGAGCTCATCGTAACGCCAGACGAGAAATGCATCGCCGCGATTCCATGTTCGCCCGAGATACTCCTGAAAGTCCTGCAAGTCGTCGAAGACCAAGCGCTCGGGTGCAGACGAGCCGCGATAGAATCGGTGCTCAACAATGACGGGCGAAGATTCGAGCGCGGCGACGATTCGCGCGAGGGTGTCCCTTGCGAGGATGCTTGCGCCCGCGCCCCAGTCATCAGACTCGACGATCCAGCCCATTGCGAGACCTCCGTTGTCGCCCTAACGCCTAATGTACTGCAAGCTTTTAGCGCTGATATACTGCAAGAACACATGCCGTGATATGCTGCAGAAGACCGCTCGCAGTATATCACAATTTCCATTACCCGCGTGATCCGTCCTGCCAAACACACTGCTGACATAACTTTGCCGCGCCTTGTGTTATGAAGTTCGCGGCGATGTTATGACCAGAATTGGCCGTCTTGTAAAATGATCTCTCCTACCTGCCGTCCGGCAGTACGGACACTCGCCGCAGACTGACAGGCGAACCGCACTCCCTATGCGCCACAGAATCCAGCCTCGCCTGTGTTTCTCTCTTGTCACGCGCGTATCTGACCGAGTTTCGCACTACCACTCCCCCACATCCCTGCACATGCCCCTGACATCTGCGTAGATCATCGTCGCCTTACTGACCTCACACTCCCGGATCCCTCTGCACCATTCGATCATTCTCGGCGCGAACCTCTCTCAGCATCCCAGCTCTCCCTCGCTGATCCAGCGATAAGTCGTCCTCATCACGAAACGCCCATAGCACAAGCGCGCCCGCGAAAATGATGATCGACGGATAAAACAGGAGTTGCCCGCCCTCGAACATCTTTCCCAGTGGATCGATGATCGATTTCCAGACGGCGATTAACGTCACACCGGTCACCAGGAGCATGGCCGGATAGGTGTACCGGCGTCCCAGCCCCGCAACGATCGCCAATCCCAGGATGATCTCGATCACCCCGAACGCTGTCATCATCGATGGCGCCGAGACCAGATTGCCGTAAAAGTGCTCCGATACCTTCATCCCGTGGTCGACGTTCAGCAGCTTGTCCGCACCCCAGATCACGAGCAGGAGTCCAAGAGAGACGCGAAGCAACAACAGGGCTTTTTGTTTCATGCGAGTTTCCTTGAATAGGGACTACGATCGCGGCAACGGACACAGCATGACGAACGCTTTCCTTACACGTAGAGTTCCAGATACGGCGGTGCGCAATCCTGGCAACGGGAAAGTGAGCTCAGTCTTGTGCGCCACGAAACGCCAGTCATCTTGCAATTGCGCTTTGCTCTCGCGCAGAACCGCCGAGCCCTGCAGCTCGGCTCATCCAGGATTGAGTCCGATTCGGAACCGGGGACAGGAGTTGTGAGTTAATGACCAGACACCAATCCCTGCCGCCTGACGACTCTCCCCGTGGTTCTTCCTTTGACGACAGTGGTATTGCCGATGCCATGCCCACAGAACCGCCCACCGATGCTGCCCTTTCGCGTTTCGAACGTGAAGCATTGCCAAGCCTGCCGGATGTTGCTCGCTTCGCTCGCTCGCTCACGCGCGACGCCGCTGATGCAGACGACCTCGTTCAGGAAACTTTCCTCCGTGCGTTCCGCGCCTGGCATACGTTTATTCCGGGAAGCGATTGCCGGCGATGGCTCTTCACCATCTGCCGCAATATCTTCCTGCGCGCAAGAGAAAGAGAGAGCCGTATGGTAAATGTGGACGACGCCGAAGCTGAGTCACTCGCGGCCGTGCGGTTGCACATCCAGGCTCGAGATGTCGGGCTGAGCGACATGTTCACGCGACTCGACGTAGCGCCCGCGATTGAGAGGGCTCTGGCGACTCTGCCCGAGTCCTTTCGCGAAGTCGTGCGGTTGGTGGACGTCGAAGGCTTTGCCTACGAAGAAGCTGCCGAAGCGCTTGGTGTCCCCGTTGGAACGGTCCGCTCGAGACTGTACCGCGCACGCAGACTGTTGCAGGCCGAGCTTCTCAAATACGCAGTTGACCTCGGCTTCGCGGCGTCGTCTGACCGCGACGTTGTCCCGCAAAAGGAGCACGGCGAATGAATGACACGACTGCTGCGTATGATTGCGGGCACGCCGTCCACCTCCTTTGGGAATATCTGGACGGACGCCTTCCGGATGACGCACGCGGGCGTGTCGCCAGGCATCTGGAGGAGTGCGTGGACTGCGACGGACATTTCAAGTTCGAGCGAAGCTTCCTCGATGCGATCCGCACGCTGCGCCGGGACGATGCCGCCTTCGCGTCGTTGCGTGGGAGAGTACTTGGTGCGTTGCGCGGAGAATCATGAGCTTCGACCGGGTGCACGCAGTACGCAGCGCTCTCCGGGAACTTTCGCCAACGCACCAGGCTAGGTGTCAGCAAATGAAGCAACGGCCATTACAAGCAGATAACCCGGTTCGCCGCTCACGCTCGTGAGGTAGTATGCTTTTTTTGCTCGCATTTATCGGTGGCGTGCTCACCATCCTGAGCCCCTGCATCCTTCCCGTAGT
>JACDCM010000272.1 GCA_013817545.1 Gemmatimonadaceae bacterium
CGCCATCACCGCGCGGGGTGGGCGGAGTCATCGCCGTCTGGGTGCGACGCGGCGCCGGCGGCGCGGTCGAGCGGGGTGGCGACACCATCCGCGAAAAGGGCGCTGCTGAAATGTTCTGATCGGTGTTGGAGAGCAGCACCACCGCTGCGGTGTCGCCGGGAATGAACACGTTCGTCGCCGAGAAACCCGACGTCGCGCCGCCGTGCTGGAAGACAGTACGACCTTGGCTTTGCGCAACGCCGAGTCCTCCGGCATAGCCGGTGGGTATGCTGTCGCGGAGAATGCGCTCGCCGAACAACACCTCGCGCGACGCCGGAGTTAGAAAGCCGGGCCGCATCAGTGCTATGTCCCAGCGCGCGATGTCGCTGGCGGTAGACCAGATGCCTCCTGCCGCGCCGATCCATCCCTGGCCCTCGAGCAGCGCGGGCTCCATCTCGCCGAGCGCCCATGACACGAAGCCACTGGCACGGCGCTCGGGCCGCGTCGGCTCGTACATCGTCTGGAGCATGCCGAGCGGGCGGAAAATGCGCTCGTCGAGCAGCGCTTCGAGCGGCTTGCCACCAACGCGCTCCAGCACGCGTCCTAGTATCGTGTAGCCCGTGTTGCTGTACGACCAGCGCGTGCCGGGATCGAAGTCGAGCGGCAACGTCCCGTACTTCTGCATGATGTGCTCAGCCGTCGTGGTCTTCGACATCTCGCGGTTCACATAGTCGAGCGGGTAGTAGTCGCGGTAGCCGGAGACGTGCTGGATGAGATCCAGAAGGGTGATCTCGCGCGACCGGGTGAGCCGCGGATACCACTTGGACACCGTGTCGTTCACCGAAAGCTTGCCGTCCTCCTGGAGCAGGAGCGCGAGCGCGGCGACGAACTGCTTCGTTACCGAGCCGATCGAGAAGCGGGTGCCCGTGTCCACCGGGACGCTCGGCTCGAGCGACGACGCTCCATATCCTTTCGCCAGCTCGATGCGTCCGCCGCGCACTAGCGCGACCGAAAGTCCGACGAGGCGCTGCTGCCGCATCCCCGCCGCGACGATGCTGTCGACGACGCGCTCATCGATCCTGGAGGAAGCCTGCGACCGTGCACCGGCGAGCCGCTCGAAGTCGGCGGTGCCGATCGGATATTTCTGCCAGTCGGCATAGTCGTAGTGCCACCACTCCTCCTCGAACACCGCGAAGCGCTCCGCTTCCATAGCGCGGCGCAACAGCTCGCGGTGCCAGCGCTGGCGCGACGTCCCGCCCGGGTAGCTCGGAGAAGAGCGCGGCGACGTCTCGTCGTAGGTGGCCACCATCTCCACCGGCGCGCCGGTGGTGAGGTCGTACAGCGTGAGATCGACGGCGGCGCCCCGGTTGTGCTTCGACCCCAGGGCCGGATCGGCGACGAAGATGCGCTTTTCGTCGGGTGTCGCATCCCAAAACATCTTCGTCACGGACCAGGGACGATAGCCGTCGTGCACCAGCAGCCCGTAACCGCGCGGCCGCAACGCGGCGTTCACGCGCACCAGCGCTTCGGCCGCCGGCCGCTGGAGGAAAGCGCGCGCCTGCGAGTAGAACGGCGTGCTGAAAAGGTTGTTGCTCGTCGCGTAGCGGATCTCGAGCTTGATCGTGGAATCGAGCGTCGTGAGCTCCACGAGATCCGAGGGGAGAAATGTCCCGCGCTCTACCGGCGGCTGTGCGTCCAGCGCCTCGCGACGCAGCTCGTCCATCGGCCGCACTGGGATGATGACCAGCTGATTGCCCGACTCCGGCCCGACCTGCCTGCGCGCGAGCGGCGTCTCGCCAACCAGCAGCCGGGCCACACGACCCGTCGGTGCGCGCTGGAAGATCACACGTCTGCGCGGACCGTTCGCCGCGGTGAACACCGTGTCCGACGTAGCCACGAGCGGGATGTCGCCTGACGCGGAGTGCAGCCAGAGTTGATTGTCGCGCTCGAGGACGATTGTTACAGCCGAGTCGGGGCCGTACTCGCCAATGAGTGCGAGCCAACCCGCTGGCGGCCGCGGTGGTGCGATGTCGTCCCGGGAAGTGGAGACAGAGGGCGCCGGCGCTGGCGCCGGCGTCGCGGTCTGGCAGGCTGTCGCGAGCATAAGCGCGGCGACGGCTGACACATACGGAAAGACGAATTTCGGGAGAGCGGGCTGTCGCATGCAGTGCGGGAGTTGGGGTCCGTCAACATGCGGGACGGTCGGGAGGGCTGTCAACGCGGCGCGAGTATGGTGTCCAGGCGCGCGATGGAGCTGTCGTCCAGCCGGAGCGAGTGAAGCGACGACGCAATGTCATCCCGCAGGGGCGACGCTAGCAACTCCCCAATGCCCAGATTACTACGACCTTGTCCCTCCAAGCCGCCGGCCGATCTCCTCCCACAACACCGCGATCGCCCGCATACCCTTCACAAAATTCTCATCGCTCAGCCATTCGTCAGGCGCGTGCGCGTTCTCTCCAGGAAGTCCGAATCCCATGAGCAGTACCGGCGCGCCCAGTATGCGCTCGAAATCGCCGACAACGGGGATGGAACCGCCCTCGCCCGCAAGAACCGGCTCGCGGCCGAAAGCGGCTGACAACGCCGCTCGCGCCGCGTCGAACAGCGGGCCCGCCGGTTCGGCTTTCCATGGACGACCGCCGTGCAGGTGCATGACCTTCACGTTAACTCCCTTCGGCGCGACACTGTCGAGGTGCGACTGCATGAGACGTCCGACCTCCTCCGGATCCTGATCGGGCACGAGCCGGCAGCTCACCTTCGCCATTGCCTTGGCCGGAAGAACGGTTTTCGCCCCTTCACCGGTGTAACCACTTAGCAGCCCGTTTATCTCGCAAGTCGGACGCGTCCAAATGCGTTCCAGCGTTGAATATCCTTTCTCCCCCCCAAGAGCTGGCGATCCGGTTTCCCTGCGAAATTCCGCATCGCTGAACGGAAGGTCGCGGATCTGCTTCCGCACCACATCGCCCCACTCGCGCACTTTGTCGTAGAAACCGGGAATGGCGATTCGGGCGTCCATGTCATGCAGCGTTGCGAGCATGCGTGCCAGCGCCATGGCAGGATTCACCACAGCTCCGCCATAGCTGCCTGAATGCAAGTCGCTCTTCGGGCCCTCGACATCGACCTGGAAGTAGGCCAGGCCGCGCAGAGAGAAGAGCAGCGAAGGAAGACCGGGCGCAAACATCGAAGAATCCGATATGACAACAGCGTCGGTCCTGAGTCGTTTTGCGTGTTTCTCGATGAAGCCGGCGAGATTGTCGCTTCCAACCTCCTCTTCGCCCTCCGCGAGAAAGATGATATTCACCGGAAGGGTGCCGCGCGTTGCGAGGTGGGCCTCCAGCGCCTTGATGTGTAGAAAGAGCTGGCCTTTGTCATCCACGGCGCCGCGCGCGTAAATCTTTCCGCCGCGGACTGTGGGCTCGAAGGGAGGAGATGACCAGAGCTCGAGTGGCTCCACTGGTTGAACATCGTAATGCGCATAGATGAGCACCGTGGGCGCGCCCTCAGCCGCTTTCCGCCACTCTCCCAAAACGATAGGGTGCCCCGATGTCGCGTGCGATTCGGCGGTCAGGCCAGCCTCCTGAAGGGACTGCAAGACCCACTCGGCTGCGCGCGCGGTGTCGACTTTGTGCTCCGACCGCGCACTTACACTCGGAATGCGGAGAAACTCGAACAGCTCATCGTGGATGCGATCGTTATTCGCACTGAGATACGCGTCGAGATCAGCGGGAACTGTAGGAGTCATTTCAGAATCGGGAATCGGGAATCGGGAATCGGGAATCGGGAATCGGAAGGTAATGCAAAGTGTGTTGCTGACCACTGGCCTCTGAGACTTCTCATGGAAGTCTCAGTCTCAGACGCCAGTGGTCGGGGCTCAGGGGTCAGGGGTCAGTGGTCTCGATTCGCAGCACTACGCTAGCTTCCGATTCCCGATTCCCGATTCCCGATTCCCGATTCCCGATTCCCGATTCCCGGTCCAATGCCCAATCGCCTCGCTAACGAGACCAGCCCGTACCTGCTTCAGCACGCCAACAATCCCGTCGATTGGTATCCGTGGAGTGAGGAGGCCCTCAACCGGGCTCGGCAAAAGGATATGCCGATTCTGCTCAGCGTTGGCTACTCCGCCTGCCATTGGTGTCACGTCATGGAGCGCGAATCCTTCGAGGACGAAGAGACGGCGCGTGTCATGAATGAGCTGTTCGTCAACATCAAGGTCGACCGGGAGGAGCGTCCGGATCTCGACGCCATATACATGACTGCCGTTCAGGCAATGACTGGGCATGGCGGTTGGCCCATGACGGTCTTTCTCACGCCCGATGGAGCGCCTTTCTACGGCGGCACGTACTTTCCCCCAGAACAGCGGCAGGGGATGCCAAGCTTTCGGCATGTTCTCAAGTCGATGTCGGAGACCTATCGCGACCGCCGCGGCGAAGTCGACAAGGCCGCCGCCAGGATGCGCGAGTTGTATGACAATGCGCGCCGGGTAACCAAAAGCGGCGGTTCACTCGACCCTCTTCTCCTCGAACGCGTCTATCGCTCCATCGCTCAGCGCTACGACGTTCGGAACGGCGGCCTGGAGGGAGCGCCGAAGTTTCCGCAGACGATGTCACTCGACTTCCTGCTTCGGTACTGGTCCCGCACTGACACCGCATACGCTCTTGAAATGGCAGCGACGTCGTTCCGAAAAATGGCTCGGGGTGGCATCTATGATCAGATCGGTGGTGGGTTCCACCGCTACACGGTCGACGCTATCTGGCTGACCCCGCACTTCGAGAAAATGCTGTACGACAATGCCCTGCTTGTGCGCCTGGGGGTGCATCTGTATCAGGCCACCGGCGACGAGGAATTCCGCCGAGTGGTCGGCGAAACAATCGAGTGGCTGTCGCGGGAGATGACGTCGCCTGAGGGAGGATTCTACTCGAGTCTCGATGCGGACAGCGAGGGGCATGAGGGCAAGTTCTACGTCTGGAGCGAAGCCGAGTTGCGCGGCTTGTTGTCAGGCGATCAAGCTGACCGCGTCGCATCCTATTATGGAGTAACGAAGGGGGGAAATTTCGAGGGAGAGAACATCCTCAACATTCCGAATCCGCCGTCGGTCGTCATGTCACGCATGGGAATCGATGCGGATGAGCTGAGGAATGACATTTCCCGCGCGAGAGAGATTCTGTACGCGGCACGAGCCAAACGTGTGTGGCCTGGCCGCGACGACAAGATCCTGTCTTCGTGGAACGGTCTCATGCTGCGAGCTGTGGCGGAGGCGGCGCGCGCTTTCGATCGAGAAGACTACCGAACGCTGGCGACGCGAAATGGAGAATTTCTGTTTCGCGAAATGGTCCGGGCGGGGCGGGTTTTCCGTTCGCACAAGGATGGCATAACGCGCATTAATGGCTTTCTCGAGGACCACGCCGCAATCGGGCTGGGCGCGCTCGCGCTGTACGAGCTGACTTTCGACCGAAAATGGTTCGATCACGCTACCGTTCTCGCTGAGTCGATGATCGAGTGGTTCTGGGACGACGAGGTCAATGCGTTCTACGACACTGCGCGAGACCACGAAACACTGGTTGCACGCCCCCGCGAGGTCACTGACAACGCCACTCCGTCAGGCACTTCGCTGGCCGCCGACCTGCTGGTGCGGGTTGCTGAACTCATCCAGAACGCCGACATGCGGCGCCGCGCAACCTGGATACTGGAGTCGCTGGCTGAGCCACTCCAGCATCACGGTCCCGCCTTCGGCCATCTGGCAGGAGTTGCCGACATGGTGGTGCACGGTGCCGTGGAAGTCGCACTGATCGGCGAGCCCGATTCCACAGAATTCCGGGATCTCGCTCTGGCGTTGGCCTCCAGTTACGTGCCGTCGCTCGTCGTTGCCGCGGGAGCGCCTGGTTCGCCCGAGCTGGATGACATCGCCCTTTTACGCGGCCGGGGCCTGGTTTCTAATCGCGCGACCGCACATGTATGCCGGCAC
>JACDCM010000273.1 GCA_013817545.1 Gemmatimonadaceae bacterium
AAAGTGGCCTCACGTTCCTCTCCCACCGCGGTCAGCTGAGCAATAACGAACTTCGGCACATCGCGCGCTTTGTCATCGATCGTGAAAGGATCGGTAATGTCATTTACAACCTTGTCAGTGAACGCCATTACGTATGGCGGCGGCAGCTGCGCCCGAGGAAATGCAGTCGGAATGTTCTTGTCTTCCCCCGGATCGTGGTATTTGGCTGCGAGCGTGTCGAAGGCCACGCCAGAGCGCCAAAGCATCGCTACCGAGTCGGCCTGGCCACGAGCGCGCGCAATGTCGCTGGAGTCAATCGACGGACGAAGCAGGATCTGCCGTACCTTGAACTCTGCTAGCTGTACGCGATCAACGCGAATGATGTGAATGCCGTAGGTCGTCTCCACGGGCGGACTTACTCGCCCGGGCGGCAGGACAACCATCATCCGCTCGAATTCCGGAACCAGATTTCCCCTCCGCAGCCAGCCCAGATCCCCACCAATATCCTTTGAGTTGGGATCCATGGACTCGCGTTTGGCTATCTTTTCAAAATCACCACCGGCCTTGAGCTCCGCTATCAACGAATCGGCTTTCGCGAGAGTGGCCCGCCTCGCCGCGGCGGACGGCTGAACGGTCAGGATGACCTGGCGGAAACTGACCGTGGAGGGTCTGCGCGGCATCTGCGCACGGTTTTCCTCGAAATACTTGACTATGTCCGCGTCAGTTACCGGCGCCGGAGGCAACTTTTGCTCCTGCCGCAACTTCGCAATGTAGCGTTCCTGCAAGGCAGATCTACGCTGCTGATCCGAGAACCACTTCCGGTACTCTTCTGGCGTTCCAAATCCGGATTTGCTCAGATCTTCACGAAACTCCTCCTCCGTTTGGTACTGAGCGCGGATGCGGTTGAGCTGCTTGTCAACCGTAACCGCTATATCCGGTTCTGAAACCTCGATCTTTTCCTCGAGGGCTTTTTGAACCAGCAGCTCCTCGTTGACCAGCTGAGTGAGAACCTGCTGTGCCTGCAGGAGGAACTGTGCTGAGTCGGTAGGCAGCGGTTGCCCGTTCGCTCGGCGGTTCATCGCCTCGAGCACCTGGCTCCAGAGCACTGCCTCCTTGCCAACGACCGCCACGATGCGATCGATGGGGATCGGGCTGGCGACGGCTGACGTGTCCTGCGCGCCAACCATCGCCACATTCGCCGCCAGCAATACCGCGGTGAGCATTTTCTTCATACAGCTCTTACCCCGCGTTGAGGCTGGGGTCCCATTACGGCTGTTGCTTTGTGGGAGGGACTGGCGGTGCCTGCTGGGGGCGCGGGGCTGGTTGCATCCCTGGTTGCATCCCTGGCTGCATCGGAACCTGCGACGGTGGCCGCTGCGACGCCTGCGTGGAATCGGAAACCGCACGAATTTTCGTGGCTTTCTCCACGGCACGCGCTATGCCCGCCGCGTTCACCTTGTAATCGTACTTTTCGCGCAGAACGTCCTGAAGCGGCTGCGGGATGGGTACGAACTGCGCCTGGTCGAGCACCAGCTTCTCGAGGTAGTCCTCGATGTGTGCCGATGCGATTCGTTGCCTGTCTGGCGCCGACTTAGCACTGTCGGCGAGCGATTTCGGCGCGATGCCCAGCTCCGTCCAAACGCGCGTAACCAGATTAGCGAAGTTGTTGCGCACGTCAGCCAGTTCTGCCGGGCTCAGTGTCACCTTGGCGCTATCCGCCTGGTTCAGCACAAGCTCGCCGCGAATGAAGCTGTGGGTGGTGAACTGCAACACGAGGCTGTCAGCCGCCTGACCGATCTGCGCACGCAACATTCCCTGTTGCTGCGGGGGATAGGCGTTTATCCACTGGGCGAGACGCTCGGAGGTAAAATTCCCCGCTTTAGACGTTGCGATGACCGTCTTGTCGTCCTTGTGGGCGGCGGCGTCCTTTATCACTTCCTTGATAGTCGCGACGGCGTTGTCCTTGAACTTGATATTGCCCCCACTTTCCAGTTTGGCGAGGTAAGTGCTCTCGGCCGCTTGCATCACTGTGCCCGCGTTCTGGCTGGAGAACTCATCCTTCACTTCGCTGAACGTCGCCCGGCGAATGATGTGGTAGCCAAACTGGGATTGGACCAGGCCCGGTGCAATTTCGCCCGGCTTGCTCGAACGCACCGATTCCTCGAACTCCTTGACCATGGCGCCACGCGTGAACACGGGTAGCATCCCGCCTTTCTCCTTCGAGCCCGGATCCATGCTGTACTGTTTCGCCAGTTGGGCAAAGTTTGCAGCCGTTACCCGCTTGCGAACCGACTCGGCCAGGCGGCGAATCGAATCCTTGGAGGCGGTGGTCAAACCCTGTTCCGGAATCAGAAAGAGGATGTGTTGTGCAGCCAGCGCTTCGCCCTGATTGAAGCGAGCTTCGGACGCGGTCGTGTCGATATTCCAGGTCTTCACCAGCATATCGTGCCACTTGGACGCCCGTTGCTGCGCAAGAACGGGCCAGAGCGCCTCGTCGATGAGCTTGGTATCCTTGAGGGAATCGCCTTGAGCGGCCGCGTGCGCAAGTAACTGGTAGTTCACCCAGACATCGGCCAGCGCCTTTGCATTTTCCTCGGACACCGGAATCTTGGACGTGCCAAGCAGCTCAGCCAGACGTTCTACGGACAATTCCTGCGAAGGCGTGCGCGCTACGACATCTACGTGCGCAGTCATCGCTTCCTTGAAGCCATCGCAACCAGCGAGTATCGCGACAGACGCAGCGAATGCGAGAAGAGGACGATTCATTGAAATCACAAGAGGGGGACTAGGGGTACGAGGATGGGAAACCAAAATAACGTGCTAAGGACAACCGGTAAATGTAACATGGCACGGGACTTCCAGCCTGCCGGGCGGCCGCCTTACGGAATTAGACTGCGAAGCGCCCGCACCAGGCCTTCCAGAATGCCCGCGCCACCCAGCCGCGTCAGCTTGAGAGACAGTGGGTGAGCACGCCGGATCTCCGCCTGGAACTGAACCTCGTGAAACGCTGCCGTCAGTCCTTTCAAGCGAGGAACGGCATCCTGTCTGAACGTGACTCGCGCTTCGTTGCCGCGCACCAGGATCCCTTCTATCCCCAATTGTCCTCCCATGATCCGCAGGAGCGCTGAGGAAAGGAATGCGTCGGCTTGAGGCGGGAGGGGGCCGAATCGGTCGCGCAGCTCCAGGCGAAGCGACTCCACGTCGGAGGGATCGGTGAAGTTCGTGAGGCGGCGGTAGACATCTAGCTTGGCCTCCTGGAATGGAATAAATGTGTCCGGCAGATACGTGGCGATATCCATGGACACATCTGACGGCACGAGCTTGGGACCGCTACCTCCGTGCATGATACGCCGGACAGTGTCGTCGAGCATGCGCAAGTAGAGATCGAAGCCGACCGCCTGAACGTGCCCCGACTGCTCCGCGCCGAGCAGGTTCCCGGCGCCCCGCATCTCCAGATCCTTGAGTGCGATCCGATAGCCGGCGCCAAGCTCCGTGTGGTGCTCCAGCACCTGCAGCCTCCGTTCGGCGTCGTCGTCGATCGCATCGGGCACCATGAGATAGCAGTAGGCTCGTCGGTAGGAGCGGCCCACCCTGCCCCGAAGCTGGTACAGCTGCGCCAGACCGAAGCGATCCGCGCGATTCACGAACATGGTGTTGGCGTTCGGAACATCGAGGCCAGACTCCACGATCATGGTGGAGACAAGCACGTTCACCTCGCCCTCCACAAAGCGGCCCATAATGGCCTCGAGGTCGCGCTCCCGCATCTGGCCATGCGCGACTCCAACGGTAGCTCTTGGAGCGAGCCGCTTTACGTGATCCGCGATCGCTTCGATGGTCTCGATGCGATTGTGCACAAAGAACACCTGACCGCCTCTGTCCAGCTCACGCGCGACTCCTTCCTCGATCAGTCCGTCGTCCCACGGCTCCACGAAGGTGAGCACGGGGGAACGGTCGCGCGGCGGTGTCTGGATGAGCGTCATGTCGCGCAGACCGGCGAGCGAAAGATGCAGGGTGCGCGGAATCGGAGTCGCGGTCAAAGTGAGAACGTCGACGGCTTCGCGCAACTGTTTCAACCGCTCCTTGTGCTTCACACCGAAGCGATGTTCCTCGTCCACCACGAGCAGACCCAGATCTCCGAAGACGACATCAGGACTGAGAATGCGATGCGTCCCTATGACGATGTCGACTTTCTTCGCTGCCAGATCGCTCAGCAGCGCCTGCTGTTCCTTTGCCGTTTGAAAGCGGCTCATTGTCTCGACGCGGACCGGGAAATCCGCGAGACGGTCGGCAAAGGTTCGCGAGTGCTGTTCAGCCAGGATCGTGGTCGGGACAAGAACCGCAGCCTGCCTGCCTGATTGCACCGCCTTGAACGCCGCCCTGATTGCTATCTCCGTCTTTCCGTATCCTACGTCGCCCACAAGCAAGCGGTCCATCGGACGAGGCGACTCCATGTCCTTTTTCACTTCGTCGGTCGCCTTGCGCTGGTCGGGCGTGTCCTCGAAGAGAAAGGACGATTCCAGCTGCCGTTGCCACGGCGTATCGGGAAGTGACTGCTGCTTGCTCGCGACCTTGCGCCGAGCGTACAGGTCGAGCAGCTCGACCGTCATCTCGTGCAGCGCGGCGCGAGTCTTGTCACGCTGCTGGGCCCAGCGCTTGCCGCCCAGTTTGTGCAGCCGGGGCGGCGGGGCGTCGTCCGAAACGTCGGTCGCCGAACGGTAGCGTTCAATCTGGTCAACACGGTAAAGTGGAACGTTGAGACGATCGCCACCCTCGTACTCGATCACCGCCACCTCGATCGTACTTTCTCGTACGAACACAGTCTCGATGCCGCGATAGATCCCAACGCCGTGCTCCAGGTGCACGACGAAGTCACCGGACTTGAGCGCAGTAATAGTTTCGAGAGAGGTTCCACCGGCGTAGCGGCGCTTCCGACGGATGCGCCGCTCGCGCCGGAAAATTTCATGATCGGTGAGGATCCGAAGTCCGCTTCTGGGCGCGTGAGCGGCGCCGTCGCCGCGCGGAGGAATCACAAATCCGCCGTGCAATACTCCCACCGTGAGCGCGGCAGGCGTCTGGCGTGTGCCGCCATCGGTCAGCAGCTCGTCCAGTCGCTCGGATTGTCCTGCGTTGTCGCACAGAATGATCGTCGGGACGCCACCGGCGAGTAGTGACTTGAGCCGCTTGATGTCGCGGTCGATCGGTTCCGGTGGAAGAATCGGAAAGGCGACTGCGGCCGGACGATCCGCCATCTCGGTGCGCTCCACGATTCGCATGACTCCGAATCCGAGGAGCGCTTCCAGAGCATCCGTAGGTGACTGATACAGCTCATCGCGAGAGGGCGCGTCTTCGCCCCGGCGGCGGGCAAGATCGATGTGATGCTCCGCTTCCTCCCACGTACGACGCATTTCGGGCTCGAGATGCGCGCCTGCCGGAATTACCACGAGTGTGTCCGGACTAAGGAGTTGGGCGAGGGAGCCTCGCTCCTGCGGGGTTTCATCGGCGTTATCGTGGCGGCCATCGACGGGAAGGATGAGCGCGAAGTCCGCGTCCCGGGTCGAGCGCTGGGTGAGGATCTCGAAGTAGCGCAGCTCCGTAATCTCGTCACCCCAGAATTCCAGCCGGACTGGATTCGTCATCCCGAAGCTGTAGACGTCCAGAATTCCGCCGCGCACACTGAACTGTGCAACGTCCTCAACAATGTCCACCCTCTCGAAGCCGACCGCCTCGAGATGCGCGGCAATGTCCTCCGGTCGGCGTGTCTCTCCCCGGCGAAGCTCCAGGCGCGACGTGCTCAGGGCCGCGGGAAGACGCGTCCGCTCGAGGACGGCACGCGCAGTGGTGACCAGCAGACGGATTTCGCCACGGCCGATGCGCTCCAGCGTCTCCACACGCTCCCCCGCCACTTCGAGGTGCGGCTCCGCTTCGCCGAAACCTTCGCGCGGTGGGTACAGCGCGGCAC
>JACDCM010000274.1 GCA_013817545.1 Gemmatimonadaceae bacterium
TGCCGACACGACCACCTACTTCGATTACGGGAACGGCATTACCTGGAATACGCTCGTCGCGCAAGCCAACAAGACGGCAAGTGGTACGATCAACGGCACTGGTCCATCGCTAGTGGGGGGCGTCTGTAACACAGGGGACGCCCAAAACTGGGGCGATCCTACCCGTGGCGGCATTCCGACCCCATGCGCAAGCTACTTCCCAATCATTTACGCGCCGGGCGACCTGCACATTTCGGGCGGGGAGGGACAGGGTATTCTACTTGTAGCCGGAGCTCTTAAAGTCACCGGCGGCTTCAGATTTTACGGACCGGTCATAGTTCGAGGTGACCTCGACACCGAGGGAACAGGCGGCCACTTCAATGGCGGCGTTATGGCGGCCAATGTAAACCTTGCCCAAAACGCTGTTCTGGGTAACGCAGTAGTGACGTACTCGAGCTGTGTGCTCGCCGAAGTTATGGGCGGACTTTCCCAGCCGCGTCCCCTGGCTGACCGCGCCTGGGCAGAGCTGTTCTAAGAAAAGTCACGGAATCAGGGACGGATCGTCTGCCTTTGAATCCTCTCTCGTTCGTGTTACGGATCAGCAACATTTTGATACTCAACTAACAAAATCGATGCAGAACCGCCGGCGTACGCAAGCAGCTTTGTGTACGCCGGCGGTCGCTTTATCTGGGCTCGGTCCCTCGTACGCGGCCTCCGATCTCGCACTGTTACGTTCTATTCCGCCAGTCGTGTAAGCGTTAGAAAACCGTGGCACACTGCCGCATGCACGCATCACTACTCTTAACTCTCCGTAACTATGGCGCTCTTCGGACGCAAGAAGGTGACAATCGGTCTCGACGTTGGCTCCGGCCTCGTCAAGGTTGCGGTCATTGATCATGGCAAGGGCGAGCCCGAGCTCGTCAAGGTAGCCATAAGCCCCCTTGTCGCAGACGCGATCGTCGAGGGCGAAGTCATGGATCCCGGCATCGTTGCCAGCGCGATCCGCGACGCGCTGGCAGCGGCTGGCGTCAAGGTCAAGAGCGTCGTTACCGCGGTTGGCGGGCGCGACGTGATCATCAAGAAGATCCAGATCGCCCGCGCCAAGGAGCAGGACGCGCGCGACCTCATTAGATGGGAAGCAGAGCAGCACGTTCCCTTCGATATGGAGTCGGTTGAGCTGGACTTCCAGATCCTCGATCCCGAAGGCGACGGCCAGGAGATGAGCGTGTTGCTCGTCGCGGCCAAGCGCGATCTGATCGAAAACAAAATTCGTCTCCTCACCGATGCAGATGTTTCGCCGGCCGCGGTTGATGTGGACGCTTTCGCGCTCCACAACGCTTTCGAGGTGAACTACCCGGATGCGATGCGCGGCGTGGTCTGCCTGGTGAACATTGGCCACGATGTAACCAACGTGAACATTCTGGAAGATGGCGTGCCGCTGCTGACGCGGGACATTCCGGTCGGCACACGCCGCCTGCGCGAGGATCTGCAGCGCGAGCGCGGTCTCACCAATGAACGGGCGAACGAGCTGCTGCAAGGCTACGACAAGTCTCCGCATCTCGATGCGGTTCTTGCCACGCGCGGAGAAGAAATCGCGGTCGGCATCGAGCGGGCGGCGGCGTTTCTCGCCACAGCCTCCCGCGCGCAAAGCCTGATCAAGGTCGTATACACCTGCGGCGGCGGCGCTCGCGTTCCGGGGCTCAACGAAGCGCTGGCGAGCAGGCTCCGCCTGACAGTTGAGCTGGCCAATCCACTCCAGCGCCTCCGCGTTCGTGACGGCGCCTTCGATACACTCGTCATCGACGAGGTTGCACCGCTCCTAATGCTCCCGATCGGGCTGGCGCTCCGCCAGGTCGCCTGAGCCCTTACACAAGGCCACTTCGCAAATGATCGAAATCAACCTGCTGCCGGGCGCCGGCAAGAAGAACCGGAATCGCGGCGGACCCTCGATGGACTTCGGGGCAATTGCCTCGAACACACTGGCTCGCATTCGTGATCCGTACATGATCGCTGCTGTGGTCGGCGTCGTGCTCTCCGTCGCGGCGGTCTCCGGAATGTACACATACCAGGGCAGCCGGATGCGCTCTGTCGACGCGTCTCTCCAAACCGCGGAGCAGGACTCGATCCGCTTCGCCGCCATCATCAAGGAGAAGCGGAAGACCGAGGCGCAGCGCGACTCGGTGCTCACTCAGCTTACGCTGATCCGCTCCATTGACGGCAAACGTTTCGTGTGGCCGCACATTATGGATGAGGTGAGCCGCGCGCTTCCACAGTATACGTGGATCACGCAGGTGGTGCAGACAAACTCGGATCCGGTAAATGCGGCGCAACAGGCGTCCGCGTCGGCTGACACGACCACGAAGAAGGACAAGTCTCCCCAGGCGCTGTCCGACAGCCTCGAAGTGGCTGACCGAACCAACTTTCGCGTTGTCGGCAACACTGTCGATATCCAGGCGCTAACGCGCTTCATGAAAATGCTGGAGGCGTCGCCGTTCATTGAGAACGTGCAGCTCATCAAGTCAGCGATGATCATAGCCGAAGGCAAGGAAATCACCGAGTTCCAACTCGATGCGGCGTATCAGAAGCCCGATTCGTCCGCCATTCGCACGATCCCCGTCACACTGTCGGTGAGGTAAGTCATGGCGCTCATGCCCAAAACGCAGCGCGAGCAGATCCTGGTTTTCGTCGCGTTTATCGCGGTGCTCGCGATGGGTGCCTACTGGCACTTCATTTTCAAGGGAAAGTCGGTTGAGCTCGCGGAAAAGAATACGCGGCTCGAAGCCGTAGTGTCGGTCAACCAGAAGGCACGCACCGAGCTCGCCCGCGGAAACGTCAATCAGCTCCGAGCGCAGCTCGCGGGTTACCGCGAGAATCTCGAGCTCATTCGCACTCTCGTTCCGACGTCCAATGAAGTGCCGTCGCTTCTCGACCAGGTCTCTTCCGCCGCGCGGCGTGAGGGCCTCGAGATCGCAGGCGTCGATCCGCAGCCAGTGGTCGAAGGAGAGCAGTATGACACGTACCGCTACGATATCGGCGTTGTGGGCGGCTATCACGCCCTCGCTGCCTTCCTCGCGAACGTTGGCTCTCTGCAGCGTATTGTCGCTCCGGTAAACCTCAAGCTTATCCAGCCGACCAATGTGTCGGCCGCCCAGAAGAAGAAGAGCAAGAACTTTGCTGCGATCGAAGCCCGCTTCCAGATCCAGACGTTCGTAGCCCGCAGGGCGACGGCGGACGAAGACGCACCAATAAATCTGAACGACACGGGAGCTCGATAAATGTCCATGCCCTTAGCATTTCGTGCCGCGCTCGCTGGCGCGGCTCTCTGTCTCGGCGCTACAGCCGCCGGGGCGCAGGCACGCACCGTCGCTGGCGGAGAAGTACCCAAGGCGGCGCCGGCAAGGAGCAACGAGATCTCGCTCTCCCGCGAAGTCTTCGGTTACTCGGCGGAAGGTCGCCGCGATCCGTTCCTTTCGCTCATGAACAGCGAAGAACTCCGGCCGATGATCTCCGACCTGCAGCTCGTGGTCGTGCTTTTCGATCGCAGCGGCGACTCACGCGCGGTTCTGCGTGATATCAACACGAAGGAGCAGTACAACGCGAAGGTTGGCCAGACATTCGGTCGTATGCGCGTGTCCCAAATCACGCCAAAGGCCGTGACCTTCACGATTCTCGAGTTTGGCGAAAGCCGCCAGGAAACGCTGGCGCTCAACGATTCAACGTATGCGAGGAAGCCATGAAGCGGTTTCGGTTGCTGGTTGCCACAACGGTTGTTGCCCTCAGTCTGACTGGCTCTGTCGAGAAAGCGGCAGCAACAGAGCGGCCGCGACCGGCCGAGGTCACGTCACTTAGCGTAGTCTCCACATCGGGACGCGCCGAAGTCGTCATCGCCGTGGATGGCTCGATCGACGTGCGGGATTTCGTTCTCACGTCACCCGCACGCGTCGTACTCGACCTCAAGGGCGCACGTCTGGTCATGCCCCCCCGGTTGTACGACAAGGTATCGCGCGGCGGTATCAACAACGTTCGCCTCGCGCAGTACAAGGATGATGTCGTTCGCGTCGTAATCGATCTCGATACCGAGCACGATTACACCGTGACGCGTAACGCGCAGGGCATACATGTCTCCATCAGGGGAGGCCCAGCGGAGTTTACAGCCTGGCACGCAGCTCCTCCGGTTGAGGCTGAAGTCACGGAAGTTGCCGAGGTACTCCAGCCCCGCCGCGATATGCGTCCGGCCTCCGAGCGTCTCGCACAAAATCAGCAGCAGTCGCAGCAGCCGCGTATCACCGTCACTTATCAGGACGCGGATATTCGCGACGTTCTTTCGGCTTTTGCCGCCTTCTCCGGCCGCACCATTGTCGTTGGCAAGGGAGTCAGCGGGACCGTAACGGCTGAAGTACGCGACCAGCCCTGGGATGTCGCACTGCGCGCCATTCTCCAGAGCCAGGGTTTCGCCGCGCAGGAAGAGGCGAGCGGAATAATCTCGGTAGACAGTTACGCGAACATCGCGTCGCAGCAGGCTCTCGAGCCCCTCGCCACGCAGATCATTCCCGTGAACTACGCACGAGCCAGCTCGCTGGTTGAAACGATAAGAAACCTGCTTGCCAAGGATTGCACTGGCTCCCAGGGTGCAGCTCCCGGCGCGCAGACGATCGCGAGCCAGGGCGCTTGCATAACGCGTGGGTCGGTTACCGCCGACACCGCTACCAACCGCCTCGTCATCTCCGACGTGCCTTCGAGGCTTCAGGACATTCTCTCGTACATTCAGCAGTTGGATGTTCGCACCCCACAGATCGCGATCAAGGCGAAGATCATCTTCGTCAATCGTACGGACATTGAAGACATTGGTATCAGCTACGATCTCGGCAGCGGTGAACAGTTCTTCAACCGACTAGTCCAGCGCAACGATCCGGCCACGTTCAGGCCGATCGACACCAATGGCGACGGCGTGCCGGATGCGACTGGCGGTGGCACTCCTTTCAATTCCAACACCAACGTCATCAACATTGGCGGAAGCGCCCTGTCGGCGATCGCCAACGCGAACCAGCGAGTGGTGCAGCCTGCACTGGAGCTCGTTTTCTCCGCGGCAATCGGCAGGTTCAACCTCACGACCTTCCTCGATGCGCTCCAGGAAGTCCGTCTGGCTGACATTCAGGCCGAGCCGAGCATCGTTACGCTCGACAACCGCAGGGCCGAGATACTTGTCGGCGAAGAAACCCCTATCCGAATCATCGACGCAGGGTCCGGGGCGGGCGGCGCTGGCGGACAGCAGATTGCCCGCGCGACGGTGACCTTCAAGGAAACCGGTATCATTCTGTCGGTGACGCCACACGTCACGAATAACCGTCAGATTCTCATGACGCTGCACTCCGAGCGTTCCAATCTTCAGGCCGCCGCGTCGGACCTGGGCTATACGTTCCAGAAGCAACGCGCCGACAACCAGCTCCTCGTCGGCGATGGCGAAACAGCGGTGATTGGTGGCCTCACGGTCACACAGGTCACCGTCTCCAAGGCGGGGATTCCTATCCTCGTGGACCTGCCGCTGATCGGCCGGCTCTTCGGTCAGACACGCCGTCAGGAAGAAAAGCGCGATCTGCTGATCCTGGTCACCCCCCACATCATCGACGAGGGCGAGCAGATCGGCTCCCCGCGTGGTCGATAAGCAACCAAGAGAGCCCAGATGAATCCGATATTTCTGCGCGCCGCTTCGGCGGCGCTGGCGATAGCCGCGCTCGCGGCGTGCGACACCAAGCGCACGTCCATTAGCGGCACTGACATGGACGCACCGTCCGTGGAGCAGTCGTAACTGCACCTATTGGTAGCCGATCCTGGCTGCCAGATCGATATACTGCTGCGTACGAACCGCGAGCCCGACTGAAGTCAGT
>JACDCM010000275.1 GCA_013817545.1 Gemmatimonadaceae bacterium
CGTTAGAATGGCCTTATGAAAGTTCACCTTCAGACGATTGGCTGCCGCGCCAACCAGTACGACACAGAAGCAGTTAGGGCGATGGTGTTGGCCGCGGGACATCAGATCACCGGCGATGTAGCGGAGGCCGATGTGGCCGTGATCAACAGTTGCGCGGTGACGATGGAAGCCGAAGCGGACCTCAGGCAAAGCGTTCGTCGTGCCGCGCGCGCTAATCCGCGGGTCAGGACGGTGGTGATGGGATGTGCTTCCGCAATGCCCGAATCGCAGAAAACAATCGCGGCGCTTCCATCCGTGCAGCACGTTATTGCGGGTGCGGACATGGTTCAAATGGCGGGCGCACTGGAGCTGGACGCGCAACACGCAATGGTTCTGCCGGTTGCGCAGCGTGGCGCACGCGCGTTGTTGCGAGTGCAGGATGGCTGCGATGAGCACTGCACTTTCTGCGCGACTCGCATAGCACGGGGGACGAATCGATCCCGGACCCTTGCGGTTCTAATTGGAGAAGCGCGCGATCTTGCAATGCGGCACCCGGAGATCGTGTTGACAGGCGTCCACATTGGAACGTATGGCGCCGATGTCGGATCATCACTCGGCGAGCTGGTCGAACGGCTCGTTCTGGAGGTTCCGGAAGTACGATTCCGTCTCAGCTCAGTCGAGGTTACCGAAGTCGATCACAGGCTGGTAGATATGCTCAGAGGCGACGCTCGCCGGCTAGCACCATATCTCCACGCGCCACTGCAGTCAGGCTCCGACAGGATACTCAAGCGCATGGGACGGCACTGGTATACTGCAGCAACGTACGCAGCTGGCGTCGAGAGGCTGGTGGCCAGGATGCCCGTGTTCGGCCTCGGCGCGGATGTCATTGCCGGCTTCCCCGGCGAGACGGAGCAGGACCACGAGGCGACGGTGCAGCTGGTGAAGTCGCTGCCATTCTCAGCCATCCACGTCTTCCCATATTCGGCACGACCCGGCACTGCCGCCGCGCGCATGGACAGCCTCGTCCGTCAGGAGGATGTCGTTCGGCGTGCCGCCGAGCTTCGCGCTCTTGGGTCGATCAAGGCGCGGCAGTATCAAGCTGCGCGAGTTGGAGAGCAAGCAGACGTTATTGTGACCGAGGGCGGCTCTCCGCGCCGCGGCGTGACGGAAGATCATCTCACTGTCGCGGTAGTGGATGCCTCGTATCCAAGGGGATCCCGCTTCCGCGCAAGGCTGGAGGCTGGTGCCACCTGTCTCGTCGCAAGGACATACTGGTCACTGAGACCTGAGACTGACACTGGCCACTGTTACTGAAACAGCTACTGACTAGCACTCCACTTTCCATAAGGGTCTCAGGACGTATGAAGCGCGGCGTCGATGCGCGTGACCAGCGGCAGTAGCAGTGGCCAGCGTAAGTCTCAGCCTGAAGTATGAGTGACCAGTTTCAAGCCTCCCGCATCCCGCCTCCCGCTGAACGTTTCCTCGCGTTCTGCGTTAAATTGCTCGCATGACTAACCTTTCCTCCGGCACAGTCTACATCGAAACCTACGGCTGCCAGATGAACGTCAGCGATTCCGAGCTGATGTACGGGCGGCTCGCGGAGTTCGGTTACGCCGCCGTGGGGAGCCCGGACGAAGCTGACGTCATACTTGTCAACACCTGCGCCATTCGCGATCACGCCGAACAGCGTGTGCTGGGGCGTCTGGGCGAGCTCAAGCGGCATATGAAACCGAATTCCGTGCTCGGCGTAACCGGATGCATGGCGCAACGGCTGGGCCCGCAGCTGCTCAAGCGTGCAAAACACGTTCACCTCGTGATCGGTCCTGATGGCTATCGCGCGCTTCCGTCTCTCGTTGAGAGCGCCCGCAACGGTGTGCGCGCCTCATCGGTGGAATTCGATCTCGAGGAACATTACGAGGATTTCCGCGCGCAACGGTTCGATGGCGTGAAGGCGTGGATCCCCGTGCAACGCGGGTGTGATTACAAATGCACCTATTGCATAGTTCCGATGACGCGCGGTCCGGAGCGCAGCCGTAGACTGTTGGACGTGGTTCGTGAAGCACACGGCATTGCCGAGTCGGGAATCACGGAGATTACGCTTCTCGGCCAGACGGTTAATTCGTATAACGATGGGCAGTCCGATTTCGCGGACCTGCTAAGGGCAGTTGGCGCGGTATCGGGGGTCAGGCGCCTGCGCTTTACCAGTCCTCACCCCAACGATTTTAGCGACAAGGTTATTTCGGCCATGGCCGAAACACCGGCCGTCTGCGAACACGTACATCTGCCCATGCAGTCCGGATCGACAAGCGTTCTGAAGCGCATGCTTCGGCGCTATTCCAGGGAGTCGTACATTGAATCCGTAGCTCGGCTCCGGAACGCCATACCGGGGATGGGATTGACCACCGACATCATCGTCGGTTTTCCGGGAGAAACCGAGCGGGACTACGAGGACACTCTGAGTGCGGTTCGCGAAATCGGCTTCGATGACGCGTTCACATTCAAATTCTCGGCGCGAGATGGTACGGCTGCGACTCGCATGCCGGAAAGCCTCACGATACCAGACGACGTAGCCAGCGAGAGGTTGGCGAGACTGATTGAGACTGTTCGAGATGGTATGAGGGCCCAGAACCTTGGGCTACTTGGTGCCCGCAGGGAAATTCTGATCGAGAAGGTTTCTCGTCGTGGTACGCTCCTTCAGGGAAGAACCCGCGACTTCAGAACGGTTTTGGTCCCAGGCGACAGCACGATGATAGGACAGTATCAGGTGGTGGAGCTCACAGGCACGACTGGGTCGACTTTTACGGGTGCCGTGGTCAGCGAACGCGTGCAACTCCCGGTGGCCGTATGAAAAACATGTTGGAAAAAGTAGTCGGTGAGATATACGACGAACTGCTCAAGCGCGACCCTGATTACTGCAGATGCCAGCAGTGCCGCACGGATGTGCTTTCGAAAGCGCTGAACCAGGCCCGTCCGAAATACAGCGGTGGCGGTCCGAAGGGCGAGGCACTCGCCGGGTTCGAGTTGCAGCAGGACGCCACACGCGCGGCATTGGCGGTTTTATTGCTCGACGCGATGCGTCGCGTTGGGGGTAGTCCGCGACATGACATGCCGCGCGCGGAGGGAAAAAAACTAGTGGACTGAGTTTGAACCGCGGTTGGCACCGTCGACTGCAATCATTATTCGAACTCGCGCCACGAAGGAGGATCAATGCCGCTCGTGGCGATCGCGCTGGTTTCTTACGCCGCCGGACTCCTGCTTGGATTCGGCGGCGATTTTGCGCTCGGAGCCGCTTCGGCGGCCGTATGTCTCGCGTTAGGCGCCGGCCGCCGCGAAGCGAGCCTCGCCGCCATGGGAGGCTTATGCATCGCTGGCATGCTTGCGGCTGCCGCGCACGACATCGGCGAGCGCCACTGCCAGACGCGCCTCCTTGCGGCTGATGCGTGGAGGGTGACTCTCCTCGGCGACGCCGCCGTGGGCGCCTACGTTCGGGGGATTGCACGCCACGATGACTGTTCGTTGCCAGTCGCCCTCTCGGTGGAGAAAGGGTCGGCCACGGCGGGCGACATCGTAACCGCAAGGGGAACGGCTGCTGTGGCACGGCGAGGATTGTTGCTGCAGCGCGCGACGATATCGGCCAGGCCCCAGCGAGCCTGGATGGTCGGTGCCCGGGCGCGGGCGGGCCATGCGATCGACCGAACATTCAGGTCGGACGCTCCGCTTGTGCGCGCCCTCCTTATCGCCGACATGGGCAGCATCAGTCCTGAAGTGCGCGACAAGTTTGCCGCAGCAGGCCTGGTGCACATGCTTTCAATCTCAGGTCTTCACGTCGCGATTATTGCGCTTGCTGCGGAGCTGCTGTTACAGGCGTGTCGGATGCCCCGCGTGGTCGCTTCCCTATCTGCCGTCCTGCTGACAATAGCGTACGTTGCGGTCATTGGTGCGCCGTCTCCCGCGGTGCGAGCCGGAGTAATGCTTTCCGTCGGTTCCGTGTGCAGGCTGGCAGGACGGCCGACCTCGCCATGGGCTGCACTCGCGGTTGGCGCGTGGGTACCCCTCCTCCTGGACGCGCGCACGGTCATGGACCTCGGATACCAGCTAAGCGTCGTCGGAATAGCTGGCCTGATAGCGAGTGGGGCATTGGCAGCCAAGTGGTTGACTCCGCACATGGATGGGACGCGGCTATCCCTCGCCAGCGTGCTGTTGGCATCGACTGTCGCAACCATCGTGAGCGCACCGCTCGTAACCTGGCACTTCGGGCGGCTGAGTCTGGTCGCTCCGCTCACGAATCTGGTTGCTACGCCCCTGATCGGAGTCGCGCAGCCGGCTCTCTTTCTTGCACTGCTGCTCGCGCCCGCCGCGCCACTTGCCGCGTTTGTCGCCGATGCCGTACATCCGCTCCTCGTCGCATTCGATCGAATTGCCACTATTGGAGCTGGCTTGCCGTTGGCCTCGGTCGCCGTCGCACCAACCCTGGCTGCTGCGGTGATTGCTGGCGTTGCCTGCGCTGCGATCGTGGTGGCCTGCATCAGCTACTACCCGGCGCGCGCCTTGATCGTTGTGGGAGCAGCCCTCGTGCTCACGGTGTGGCTACCCGTGACACCCTCAGGCGAGCGTGCCGTCGAGCTGCATATGATCGACGTGGGGCAGGGTGACGCAGTAGCGATTCGAACTCCGCTCGGGCGTTGGTTGCTCTTCGATGCGGGCCGCGCGTGGCGAGGCGGCGACGATGGCCAACGAGTCGTCATTCCTTATCTTAGACGACGGGGAGGCGACCTGGCGGCATTCGTGTTGTCGCACCCACATAGCGATCATTTGGGAGGCTCTGCCGCTGTGCTGCGGGCACTCCGTCCCGCAGTTTTCTGGGACGGTGCGTATCTGGCGGGCAGCAGGCATTATTCACAGTCCCTTTCGGCCGCGTACCAGCTCGGCGTGCCATGGCGGCGAGTGCGCCCCAACGACTCTCTGGAAGTTGACGGCGTGACCGTACGGTTCCTGGCGCCTGACTCAGCCTGGATGCGGACGCTGACGGACGCCAATGAGGCGAGCGTGGTGGCACTGGTGCGCTACGGGGCGGTTCGATTTCTGCTAGTCGGTGATGCGGAGAAGCTCGAGGAAGAGTGGCTGTTGCGGAATCATGGCGAAGCCTTGCGCGCGGAGGTTCTGAAGGTAGGACATCACGGGAGCAACACGAGCACGTCTCCAGCGTTCCTTGCCGCGGTGCGTCCACGTCTCGCACTCATTTCGGTTGGAGCAGACAACAGCTACGGGCATCCGAGTCCAGACGTAGTGAATGCACTTGCAGCGGCGGGAGCGACCGTGATGCGTACTGACCGGCTCGGAAGCGTGATTGTCCGCACTGACGGACGAACGATTGAGGTAACCGCGGGAGGAGGGACGTGGGGCTTTTCGCCTTGATTCGCGCTTCGATAATCGGCGAGCCATGGCATTTGCCGACGCAACTCGCCAATCACTTTCCCGATCTGGCGGCTGTGTCCTACCGGCGCGGAGGTCTGGCGGTGCGCGTTGGCGGATGGGTGCTCGGCCAACGAACTGCGGCTGCCATCACCCTCTGGAACACAGTATTCCTAGCGCCGAACACGCTGGCGACTGCGGAGTTGCTCTTGCATGAATTACGGCACGTCTACCAGTTTGAAGCAAGTCGCGCGTTTCCCATTCTGTACCTGTGGGAGAGCCTTCGGCGTGGTTACAGTCACAACCGTTTCGAAGTCGACGCAAGAGCCTTTGCCGAGGCACGCTTGAGCACCTTATCATCCGGCCTCCGCCGAGGAGATACATAGCCGTGGTTCAGCACACTGCCACCTCAGTAG
>JACDCM010000036.1 GCA_013817545.1 Gemmatimonadaceae bacterium
GGTCACTCGATCGCCAGTAGCCGCCCGAGACGGTGACGAAGAGAAAGAATTCGCCGCGGTGGTTGACGATCACCGGGTCAGCACCGGAGCGATATGAGATCCCCTGGTTGTGCTGTTCCCAGTTGTACTTGTAATCGATGTCTATCGGATTCGCGTACGTGCGCGCGCCGGATGACTGGGCCGGCAGGCTCGCAGTGGCGGCAGCCAACACGACCGCGATGACGAAGCGCACGAGGGGCATTCTGATGAGCTTGAAACTCCTAGCCATGGGCTGTATATCGCATCAGAGCGCCTTTCCGTCGCTCCACATAGCGCGCTCGAACTTCAGCCGGCCGACGAACGTGATCTCGACTGGCGTTCACCACAAGAGCCTGATAGCTTCGCGATCCAATGCGCAGGCGCCAGCATGTTGCATTTTTTCTCGCTTTCATCCTGCTCTGGGGATGCCGGACGGGGCGCGACTATTCGAGCCCCGATGGCCCGAGGTTCACTGGCGGCCCACGGGTTCCTCCGGCGAATGAGCGCGCGGACGTCGATACACTGCGGCTGGTGTCATTCAACATTGAATTCGCTCTACGCGTGGACAGCGCGATCGCGGTGATCCAGTCCACTGCGGCATTACGCGGGGCCGACGTGATCATGCTTCAGGAGATGGACGAACAAGGTACGCAGCGTATGGCCGACGCCTTGGGTCTGTGGTATGTATACTACCCGGCGATCTTCCATCTCAAGACTCGCCGCAACTTCGGCAATGCGGTGCTGTCGCGCTGGCCCATCGTTGAGGACAGGAAAATCATACTGCCGCACGCGTCTCGCTTCGTCCACACCCATCGCTCGGCCACCGCGGCCACGGTTCGCGTTGGCGCATCGCTGGTCCGCGTATACTCGACACACCTGGGCACCCTGGTGAACATTGGAAGAGCGGCGCGCCGCGACCAGCTTCGCACCGTTCTCGCAGACGCTGCGCGATATCCATGCGTAGTTATCGGTGGGGACATGAACGATGCATCCGTTGGGCGCGTCGCGCAGGAGATGGGCTACGCGTGGCCGACGGAACAGGGCCCCCGCACCACCAGTCTGGGACGGTGGGATCACATCTTTATACGGGGTCTGCAAAGCCCCGACGGCGCGGCCGCCGGCACTGTGCTGGATGTGCGCGGCACCAGCGATCACCGCCCAGTTTGGGCAACCGGCATCTTCGCGAACCTCTGCTGTCACCAGCGGCAGCAACTACAGGAGTGAACTGTGCAATCTCCGTCCTATGATGCAATCGTGGTGGGATCCGGAATCTCCGGCGGCTGGGCCGCGAAGGAGCTCACGGAAAAAGGGCTTCGCGTCCTGCTTCTGGAGCGAGGCAGGAACGTCGAGCACATCAAGGACTACGTCAACGCCACCAAGGCGCCATGGCAGTATCCGCATCGCGGCGGTCGCACGAAGGCGATGGAGGAGCTGTACCCGGTACTCAAGCGGGACTATCCGCTGAACGAAAAGAACCTGGAATTCTGGGTCAAGGACAGCGAGTCTCCGTACACGGAGGTCAAACGGTTCGACTGGTACCGTGGCTATCAGGTTGGCGGCCGCTCGCTCATGTGGGGACGCCAGAGCTATCGGTGGAGCGACATGGACTTCGTGGCGAACGCGAAGGAGGGAATTGCGACCGACTGGCCGATTCGGTACGCCGACGTCGCCTCCTGGTACGACCACGTCGAGCGACACGCCGGAATCTCGGGCTCGCTCGAAAAGTTGCCGCAGCTCCCTGACGGCCAATTCCAGCCCGCCATGCCGCTCAACTGCGGCGAGGAGCTGATCGCGGGGCGCCTCGGGAAGTTGTACAACGGCCGCCGCCGCATGATTCCGGGCCGTACCGCGAACGCCACGAAGGCGCTCCCGGGTCGCAGCGCTTGCCAGTATCGCGATGCCTGCTGGCTCGGCTGCCCTGTTGGCGGCTACTTCAGCACGCAGTCGTCAACGCTGCCAGCGGCGGTCGCTACGGGGCGGCTCACGCTCAAGCCATTCACCATCGCGACCGAAGTGTTGTACGACCGCGACCGGAAGCGAGCCACTGGCGTCCGCGTGATGGATGCGCTTACCAATGAGATCACGGACTACACGTCGAAAGTAGTCTTCCTCTGCGCTTCCACTCTCAATTCCACCTGGCTCCTCCTGCGCTCGGCAACAGACATGTGGCCCGGCGGACTCGGTAGCAGCTCCGGCGAGCTCGGCCACAATCTGATGGACCATCACTTCCGCTGCGGCGCGGATGGCAAGCTCGACGGTCTTGGCGACAAATATTATTACGGAGGGCGCCCAACCGGTTTCTACATCCCTCGCTACCGCAACCTTTCGGGGGAGAAGCGCGACTATGTGCGCGGCTTTGGTTATCAGGGTGGCGCGGGCCGGGATGGATGGTCACGCGCCGTCGCCGAGCTGGGTGTGGGCGGGGCGTTCAAGGACAGAATGGCTCAGCCGGGCGAATGGGGGATCGGCGCGACCGCGTTCGGCGAGATGCTCCCGAACCACGCGAACATGGTGTCCATCGACGCAGTTAAAAAGGACAAATGGGGCCTCCCTGTTCTCAAGATCGACTGTGCCACGGGCGAGAACGAACGTCTGATGCGCAAGGACATGATCGCCGATATGGCCGACATGCTCGAGCAAACCGGGGTCAGGAATGTGAACACGTACGACGGGGAGTACTTCCCGGGAATGGGCATTCACGAAATGGGCACGGCACGCATGGGCCGCGACCCAAAAACGTCGGTTTTGAACTCGCACAATCAGGTGTGGGACGCCATGAACGTCTTCGTCACTGACGGCGCGTGCATGACGTCCGCGGCCTGTCAAAACCCTTCGCTCACCTACATGGCGCTCACAGCTCGCGCCGCTGATTACGCGGTAACCGAGCTGAATCGCCGCAACCTCTGAACGGACGAGACCAACATGTCATCGGATACGGAGCAGGACCGACTGTCGGATCGCGTCGATGCGATCGACGTGATCAGCCGCCGTGAGGCGGTCAGGCGCGTTAGCGCGCTGCTTGGGGGAGTCGCCCTCGTCGGAGGGAGCAGTTTGATCGCTGCTTGTGAGAAGGCGCGTGCGCCGGCAGTTGCCGGCACCAAAATCGGTGAATTCACACCGGAGGACGTCGCCTTTCTCGACGAAGTAGCCGACACAATACTACCCGAAACGAAAACGCCGGGAGCGAAAGCGGCAAAGGTTGGCGCGTTCATGGCGCTCATGGTCACCGACACCTACAGTGAGCCCGAGCGGGCGACATTCCGGGAAGGCATGCGGAAGCTGGACCAGGCGAGCAGGCAGGCGAACAAAGCCTCGTTCATGTCAGCAACTCCGCAGCAACGGCTGTCCCTGCTCGAAACGCTCGATCGCGAGCAGAAGAGTTACACGGACGCTCGTGAGGCAGCGCGCACATCCGACGCAAGGAAGGCCGCGGCGCCCAAGGATTCCACTGCCGCACAGGGCGACGCATATCTCCCCGACCAGCGGAAGGAAAACGTTCCGGGCGAAGAGTCAGCCGGCGCGGCCGCTATTACCGCCGACACGCCAACTCACTATTTCCGCATGATGAAGGAGCTCGCTCTGCTCGGCTACTTCACCTCCGAGATAGGTTACACAAAAGCGATGCGCTACGTCGAAACACCGGGACGTTTCGATCCGTGCGTGCCGTACGTGGAAGGTGAGCAGGCCTGGGCGTCGCACGCATAGTCTGGCTGTGCACGCGGAGCGGGTGAGGACTGGGGAATGGTGGTCGAGCGAGAGCGTCGAATCTGCTCGCTGGCCGCACGTGCCTCCGCGAACAGTGGTGCTCTTGCGGAAGTAGTAGCCAGTTCCGCTAAAACCACTTCAACGAACCGCTACAAGACCTCGTTGGAATCAAGGTCGTCGTACGAATCAAGGTCGAATGTGTACATGACAGCCGGCGAGTCGACGCCTCCCGTGCTTGAATACAGGCGTCGGGCAACGGCGTTGTTTTCTTCTGTCAGTACCCACGCTTCGCTGCAACCGAGCTCACGACCGTGCTTGAGTAGCGCGTCCATCAGCCTCCGCCCGATACCCTGGCCGCGGTGGGTAGACGCCACGCCAACCTCATTCACCCATAAATCGGGTGCCTTGTCGGGGTGCACGTAGTGAACCGCGGAAGCCATGCCGACTACGCAACCCGCATCGAGCGCGACCGCAAGGTGATGGCGTGCATCGGCAAGAAATTCAGCAGTCCAGCGAGAGTCGACTGGGCCGTCGAAGACATCTTCCGCGACGTGCGCGAGTGTATTTGCATCGCCAGCGCCTAACAGGCGGATCTCAACGGACATGCCTGGGGTTGTGCTCGTAGCTTTGGATACGGTCATGGAAAACAAAGCTGTGCTATCGAGGGATACCCGCGCAACCTGTTGAGCCGTCAGGCGAGCGCGCATATTCCCAGCATGCCCGCCAGCTCTGTTTCCGCCCCCGCTACCGCCACGATCGACCTTATTCGCGCGAGGCTCGGCGACCGGTACGCGCTGGAGCGTGAGCTTGGACGCGGGGGCATGGGTACCGTGTATCTCGCGCGCGACCTGCGCCTCGATCGCCCGGTTGCACTCAAGGTGCTGCCACCAGAGTTCGCCACGCAGACCGCGCTACGCGAGCGATTCCTGCTGGAGACTCGCACGGCAGCGAAATTCTCGCACCCCAACATCGTTCCTGTCTACGCGGTCGAGGAATCGGAGGACCTCTCGCGTATACGATGGGACTGGTCGGCGCCGAAGCACGCTTACATGGGCGCCGCGGCGAGCGCAACCCCCGGGTCGGCGCCAACTGCATACCGCTTGTAGAACTGCTCCATCAGCACTGCTGTGGCGCGGTCCTGCACCGGCCATAGGCTCGCCAACACCCGCCCCGCCTCGAGCACTAGCGGGCTGAACGGCTCGCCGACTCCGGGGGCGTTCACCGCGAACGCCGTGCGCCCGCAGGTGCCTTGTCACGCCAGGAGGGCAGGCCGCCTCCCAATATGAGGACCCCTCTCGCCCCGCCGTCCGCACTGACGACGAGAATATCGGATACGGGGTCCACGGCGTCGGACCCGTAAGAGTTCCCGTCGCTGAGCGTAAAGGCTATGCGGGCTCCGTCCGGTGACCACGCGGGCCAGGCGACGTAGGTATCATTGCCGGGAGGGTCGAATGGCACAAACGCCTGGCCGGTTGCAAGCACTCTCAGTTGCGTAGCATCCGCTTCTACGACACCTATCGCGGTGTTGCAGTACCAGGGGCAGGCGTTCTCGTCCAGAAGAGCGAGCGCGAGCCTGCGCCCGTCGGGTGACCAGGCCACCTCGGCAACCGAATACGAACCCAGCGATGGCGCCAGAATCTCGAGCTCCGAGCCGTCTGGGTTGACGACTCCCAGAGCACCCCGGCCGAACGTACCAATGCCGAAAGCCGTGAACGCAATCTTGCGTCCGTCCGGGGACCACGAGACTGAGGTCAGCGGCGGAGTGCCGACGCTATCGACCAGCATGCTCGCGATGTTCAGCACACGCAGGCTCGAGAAGTTGGTGCCTTGACCGCAAAACCCACCCAAACAATGCACACTGATGGTGAACGCCACCTTACTGCCATCGGGCGACCAGGACGGACGGCCCGCGATGTTGCCGTCTCTGTCGCCGACAACGCAGCGAGCGTCGGATCCATCCGCTCGCGCGACGCACAGTTGCCACTTCCCCAAGAGATTATTGGTCGGGCGCGTGAACGCGATTCGCGATCCGTCAGGTGACCACGCGGGTCGCGACGCTCCGTACGCCAGCACGACAGGTTCAGACACATCGAGGTTGCTCACGAGAACGGTCCCACGCGACGTGTACGCCAGGGGTCCAGCGACGGCCGCGGTCGCGGTGGTGAACTGCACAGAGACAGGCGACGCAAGCGACATCCCGTCGGCGTCGCGGATCCCCTGCGTGATCACGAGCTCGTAGTCAGTCCCGGCAGTTAGTGGCTGCTCAGGGACGAATTCGGCTGTGATGCGCGTTGCGTCCGTGAACTCGAGGTGACCAGCGATCACCGTGCCGGCACGGCGCAGTTGCACCGACCCAGCGGTCAGCGTTACCGGGTCGATCGGCTCGCTGAAGACGACCGTTATCCGCGCGTTGAGCGGCACGTCACGCTTGTTCTTCGGCGGGCTCGTGCGAACGACGATCGGCCGCGATGGCTTCCGCACGACGAGGGTGTACGACTTTGACGAGCCCGTGCCGGCGCCTTCCACCTTGATCAGGATCGTGTCGCCCTCAACCGCCGGGAGCGCCACGGGGTCGAACCCGCCATCGAACAACTGTGTCGTCGCGGTGGTGCCGGCGCGCAAGACGCGGAGGGTTGCCTCACCGCCTCCGGGAATCGACCCGGGCGGCAGTGAGACATAGACGAGCGGTTTGGATGCGGCGACGCGCGAGCCGAGCGCGACTACAAAGGATGCGCTAGCGGTATCGGTGGGACCGCCACCCGTGGTATCGGTGGGACCGGCACCCGTTGGACGCGCCGCATCCGAGCAGCTGAGGGCAGCGCCGGCTACCAGCATCCACGCGTACGCGAAACGGAACCGCTGCGATCTCACCACTCGTTCCTCGGCGCTTGCTTGCTCGTAGGTTCGCATCACTGCCTCATTGAAGTTAGACTGACTACCTTCACCGGTCGCTCGCATGTGCGGTGTACGGCTACATGACTCGGAATTGCTCACACTAGTGTTCACCGCCCGCTCACCAGCTCGAACCCCGCCCAGTAGTACGGGTTCGCCGTAGCCGGCGTCGCCAGCAGCGACCGCTGCGCCGCCGCGAGCGCAACCCCCGGGTCGGCGCCCACTGCATACCGCTTGTAGAACTGCTCCATCAGCACTGCTGTGGCGCGGTCCTGCACGGGCCATAGGCTCGCCAACACCCGCCCCGCGCCGGCCGACAGGAACGCGCGCGCTAACCCGACCCAGTCGTCCCCTGCAGGGACGTCGGTGACCGCGCCCGACGCGAGCCCCGTCTGGCAGGCCGACAGGACGACGAGATCCGCCGCGAGTCGTAGCCCGAAGACTTCGTGTGCCTCAAGTCGCCCGTCGTCCGCGCCGCCAGGTGCGAGCTCGACGAAAGAGAACAGCGGGTTCTGCTTGTTGAGTACGCCGTAAGTCGCGAGATGTATTACGCGCCGGCTCGGCGCATCGCGCCGGAAGGCTGTCTCCGTCGCCGCGTTGCCGACCATGACGCGCGCCTGCGCTCCGCCGAGCCGAGCGATCGCCGCCACCTCTCCGCCCGACGCCGGCAGCGCGGTTGGCCGAGGCGCGAAGGCGATCATTCCGGCTGTGGCGCGAGCGGCTGGCCGCGCGGCGAGCGCGAGCCACACCGACGCGGACGGCGTAACCGTAATCTGATACCGCTCGACCAGGAACCTTCCCGCTCCCCTGCCAGTCAGCAGCGCAGCAAACGGCAGGTAGTGCAACTCGGCGTGCGGAACCACGGTAAGACGCGTCGTTCTCGCCAAAAGACCAGTAGCCTCGATCGGCGCGATCAGATCGGTGTGCAGTTGCCGCAGCGGCGCGCGCCAAAGCGAATCCAGCCGCGGCGAACCGCGCGGCTGCAGCGTCCCTCGAACGAAGTCCACGCGTTGGGCCAGGTCGCGCCGGCCCACCGGCAGTTAGACCGCGACCACCGTGTCGCGGGTGATCACGAACGCCAGCGAGCGCGCGTCGCTCAGCAGGTATTCGATCAAGGCTTCGTCGCGGGCAAGGCGACGCGCCACGTCGCGCCACGTCGAGGTCGCCCGGGTAACGAGGGCAGTGTGTCGTGGTGCGCGCTCGCGCATCTCGAGCTGCAGCTCCGTGTACGTCTCCTGCGCCCGAAGCAACGCCTCGCGCGTCACCGCGCCCGTGCGCGAGACGTCGGGACCGCGTACCGACGAGCCACCGTCCCCGTTACCCTCGAGATCGCGCGTCAGCTCGGCGATGTGACGACGAAGATCCTGCTCGTGCGCCACAAGTGGCGCGGCGGTGTCCGGACTAACCGCGACGCGCCCCCTCGCCAGGAGCCCGAGCATTTCGCTCGCGCGCAGCCGTTCGCTCACATCGAATGCGACCGCGACGCGACCGCGCGCGCCCTCCAGCAGCGCGAGCTGCACATACACGTCCCATTTGTCGGTGAGAAAGGCGGAGCGCCGTTCCGGCAGCGCGAGCGAGCTTCCGCTACGCTCGATGTCGGCGATAGCGGCGCGCAACTCGCGCGCCGCGTCGTCGACCGCGCCCCGGGTCCGCCTCACAGCACCTAGACCGGCGTGCAATCGCCACGTCACCTCCGGCGCGACCCGGTCGCCAACCTTGGCGAGCGCCGCGCGGTACAGCGACTCGGCGGCAGCCGGCAACTTCGCCGCCGCCTCGAGCGAGGCGCGCTCTCCTAGCGACGCCGCGGCCGCCACCGGATCGCCCAGACGCGTCAGCTCCGTCGCCGCGCGTGCGAGCTGCTTGCGGGCGGCGGTGGTGTCGCCCGTCTGAAGCGATAGCTCGCTGAGCAGCAACCGCGTGAGCGAAGCGGCGCGCGGGTTCCCAGACGCGAGTTGGGTGCGGAGCGCCGCGTTTAGCTGCACCTTCGCGCCCGCAGTGTCGTCCTGGTCGAGGAGGAGCATGCCGCGTCCCTGCTGCGCCTCGGCCTCGCCCGACCGATCTCCTGCCCCGCGAAAAAGGAGCTGCGCGCTTTCATATAGCCGCTCGGCCTGCGGACGCATGTTGAGCTGCATCGCGAGGTCGGCGCGCGCGAGGGCGATTCCTGCCCGCACATCCGGCGCCGCCTGCGCAGAGTCGGCGAGCCGCTGGGTAATGCGCAGCTCGTCGAGCGCGCGCTGCAGATCGCCCTCGGCGGCACGGGTGCTCGCGAGCGTACGCCGCACCGCCAGCGCGTCTGCCAGCGGACCGGTCCGATCATAGATCTTGAGACCTTCGAGCAGATGTGCGCGAGCCGCGGGATAGTCGCCACGACGCAGCTCCAGCTCGCCGAGTCCGCGTTCCGCGTCCGCGATGTCGGCCGATTGACCCGAGGCCCGCCACGCCGTGATTGCATCGCGGTACAGTGCGCTGGCCCGCTGGAACTCGCCGTGGAGGCTGGCGAGCGCCGCGAGATTCACGAGGTTGGTTGCCGCAACCTCCGGGCGCTCGTCGCTCCGATTGATCGACAACGCGGCCTCGAGATGCCGGCGGGCCTGCTCGAAATCCCCGCCGGCCTGAGCCAGCCCTGCGAGGTTGTTATAGTCGGAGGCCAGACCGCGCGTATCCCCGATTCGCTTCCGGAGCGCGATCGCCCGCGCGTACCGCTCGTGCGCGCCAGCGAGGTCGTTCCGTGTTTCGCGCTCGCCGGCGAGCTCGGAGAGCGCGTTAGCCTCGGCGCGGATGTCGCCGACTATCGTAGCCAGCTTGCGCGAGCGGTCGAGGTATGACTCGGCGCTGTCGGGCCGTCCGTCGCGCGCTAGTGCCGCGCCGATGTTGCCGAGGGTGGCCGCAAGGCCAGCCGTATCGCCGATCGCGGACCCTCGTGCCAGTGTGCGTCGCCAGATAGCGATCGCCGCTGCCGCTCCGTCACGGCGGAATGCGATGTTGCCGGCTCGGCGCACGCTGTCGCACCATACCTTGCTCGCGCGATGCTTTGCGGACCATGCCGTAAAGCGTGCGACTTCGCGAACGAGAAAGGGGTCGAGCCATGCAATGGCGTGAGCGGCGGCGAGCCGGCGGGCGGTCGCGAGCTCCTGCTCGCGCGCAGACACTTCCCCGCGGGTGGCCAGCGCCAGCGTGCCGGCGAGTGCGTCGCGCAACTCGAGGGGACGCGAGCGCGCCTCGCGGGCCAGGGCCGAGTCAGACAGACGCGGCGCGAGGATACGGAGCGAATCGCGCGCGGGCGATATTGGTGACGAGGGGAGGGAGGCGAGCGAAACATCGGACAAGGACGGGCGTAGCGACGTGCCTGATACGGTGTCGGCTCGCACCCGGAACTCGATCAGCTCGGACGAGGACCAGCGCTCCCACCCGGTGCGCGCCTCGACCTTCCAGAGGTACGATCGGCCGGGCGCAAGAGCGACCGAATCGGGTAGTGTCGTGATGGTGTCGGCGGTCTGCGCCTCGAGGAGCGCCCTGCCTCTGTCGTCAAAGAGTGTCACGCGATACCGGTCGGCGCCGGCCACAGCCCGCCACCGGAGCGTCCGCGCGACCGCGACGTCGCCGACCGGCGACAGGAGCGCGGGGGCGGGCACGGCCGTGATGGTCGGCCCGCGATGCTCGCCCGAGTCGCCGTCCTTGAGGCGTGGTCGAACCACCAGGAGCACCGCAGCTGCCGCGGCGAGCACGCCGATTCCAGCGAGCCATCTCCGTCGCGGTAAGGACCGCACGCGCACTGGTTCGACCTCCGGTTGAAGGACGATCCTGGTCCGGCGCACCTCGGCGGCAACCTCTGGCGCCGCCAGCAGTTGGACCAGAGACGCGAGCTCCCTGCGGCAATGTCCGCACGCAGCGAGGTGCGCGATGCTCGCCGGTCTCGAGCGCTCGTCCGTCCCATCTACCAGGTGGGCCAGCGCGACCTCGTCCAGACACGCCCCGATACCAGTCGCCGCGCTCCCCGCAGTCGCCTCGAGCGCGCGGATGACACCACGTAGCTCGGCGACCACAGGCCCGCACGACGAGCAGGCGCCGACGTGGCGCGCGATCTCGTCATCGGGGCGGGCCGAGTCCGCCAGCGCGAACAGCAGAAGCTCGGCGCCCGAAGGACAGGTCAGGGGCACGCGTGCACGATCGGAGGAAGCGTCATGGTAGCCATCGTCGGGACTGCGTTCGTCAGGTGAGTCGCTCATGCGATCCGGATGGGGTACGGTCAAAGGCGGCGGAATTGCTCAAGAGAGATCTCCCGGGCCGATCCCCTCGCGTTGGAAGGCTGCCTGCAGCGCGGCCAGCGCGCGATACACCCGGTTGTAGACGGCCTTGCCATTCGGCCATCCGACCACGCGCGCGACGTCCGCGGCCGGCATTCGCTCGACGACGAATAGCTCAACCGCCAAGCGCACGTCGTCTGGGTGCGAGGCGAGGGCGTCGGCGATCCGGCGGGCCAGCTCGGCGGTCTCCACTGGGTCGAGCGCCGGCGACGGCGCCGCAAGGTCGTCGGACACCGGAGCGCGGGCGGCACCCCGCGCCGGTGTTTCGTTCGGGCAGGGCGCGGCGCGATGCGTCGCGCGAACCTCGCGAAGGAATTCCGGAAACGACATCCCCGACGCCGAGCGCGATTCGATAATCTCGTACGCTTCCACGTGCGACGAGCCGTCGAGGCAGACGGCGCGGTAGATCTCCTGCTGCAGCGAGGAGAGATGCGCAGGGACGGTCGGTCGACGGCGGCCTTCATGCTGCCGAAGCCAGTCGATAGTGAGGTTGCGAACGACGGCCACCAGCCAGGTGGCGACGCTGGCCCGTTGCGCGTTCTGGGTGTAGTAGCGCCGTAGTCGGGCGAAATCGTTCGCGGTCAGCGCCTGGCAGACGGTCGAGAATACATCCATGACGTCGTCATGATCCGGGACGAGGCGCTTGATAGTGGCGAGCATCAAACGCCTGTAGCGCTCCGCGAAGAGGTCCCATGCGGCTTGGGTGCGGCCTTCGGAGAGCTCGACCAGCCAGGGTTCCACGGCGTACCTCGATCACGTGCTGAGACCACACCCGGGGTTAGCATGATTCAACCCGCGCGGCTCACCCTTTGCCTGCTGGATTCCCGCGGCGTTCATTCGCCACGCCGTGTGCTCAGAGATGACTCGCGAGCGAGCTATATTCGTGGCAGCAGCGACGGGAGTCAAGCGTTTCGCAAACCCGATAACAGGTTTTGGTTCCACGCAACCGTCCTCGCAAGTCAGCGCAACGTCGTGAAGCCCGCGATGGTAAAGTGGTTGTCGAACGTCAGGGCCTTCGCGATGCGCTCGCGGCGCATCACCTCGAGGCTGATCGCGTCGCACAGCGAGAACGGCTGGCCGGCATACCCGCGAATCCAGCGGGTTATGGCCGCATCTACGAGCTCGGAATCAACGGGAACGACGGTGTGGGCGACGCAGACCGCGCCGCAGCACTTCCGCACGTGAATGAGACAGAACGCCGGCGGCAGGACACACTGGTCGCCGGCGTCCTGCCTCTCAGTTGCAGCGATCATTGAAATGAGTGGAGCGCGATCTGTCCCAACTCCACAACCATCACCCGGTCGGTCTGACGGTCAGTGCCCACAAAAAAATCGGTAGCCCCTACATCGTAAAAGCCACATTTTCCGTAGAAGGCAATTGCGCGAGCATTCCGCTCCCACACAGTAAGCCAGAGTTTCCCCCCACCCAGCTCATTGGCACTTTCTTTAACACTTGTCATGAGGCGCTGGGCCAGCCCGCGACCGTGCCAGGGGCTGTCAACATAGAAGCGCTGGAGCTCGACAGTTGCCTCCACAGTCCCACTGGAAGGAGGCGCGTGTCGGCGCACCTGCGCAAAGGCCGCAAGCCCGCTATCGCCCTCGAAGACGAGTGTGATGCTCTCCGGGTCTGCTAGTTCCCGGGCTTGTTGCGCCACACCATAAGCCGCGGCCAGATGCGCCTCCATATCTGCGGCTCGGTTATCGGGCCCAAAGGTCTCGGCAAAGGTGCGGGCGGCAAAATCGGCCAGAGCGGCCGCATCAGCCGGCTCAGCGCGACGGAATCGGAGATTCACGTCTTCGCCTCGACCAGACAAGACTGGACGCAGCGATCACTTTCCTCTCGCGTCCAGAGGTATTGGCGCGAGCATGTCACGCTCCCAACTCGTGTACTTGCGCTTGAATTCCGCGAGCATTTGGGGACGTTCCGCCTTGAGGTTGCGTTTTTCACCGGGATCGGTCGCGAGGTCGAACAGATGCTCACCATCTCTCGCGGTCACGAAATACTTCCAGTCGCCGCTCCGCAAAGCTTTCTGCTGTCTTCGTTGCGTTAACCGCCAGTACAGGTCGCGCGGCCGCGGTGCCCCACCGCGTAGTGCCGGCATCAGATCGATACCGTCGAACGGGGCCGCGGAGTCGGCGCGCGCGCCCGCAAGCGAGGCTGTGGTCGCTGAAATGTCGAAGGTAGAGCACACCTGTTCGCACCGGCTTCCCGTTCGAATCACGCCTGGCCACCGCACCACCGCGGCGACGCGGATGCCACCCTCGCGCAACGTCATCTTCCCTTCACTGAAGGGTCCCATGTGCGAGAAGCGCTCGCCGCCATTGTCGCTTGTAAAGAAAACCAGAGTGTCGCGCTCGAGGCGACGCCGATGTATCGCTTCGAGAATGCGACCGACGCCTTCGTCCATGCTCCGGACCATCCGCGCATAAGTAGCGGGCGATCCACCCGCGGAGGTGCCCAGCGTGTCCGGATACGGCAGATCGCCGGGGCCCTGCCACGGCCAATGGGGAGCAGTGTACTGCAAGCTGAGAAAGAATGGTTTGCGCCGCTGCTGCCTCACGATCCGCACCGCCCGATCGGTGAAGAGATCCGTCAGGTAACCGTCGACCTTGATCGATCGCTCTCCATCCTGGAAGTGCGAAACAGTGCGTGTCACGACATCTGCGTGGCTGTTGTAGTCGGCGCCCGCACCCAGAATACCGTAAAACTCATCGAAGCCATGCCGCTGTGGATGAAATCTCGGCAGCAATCCCAGATGCCATTTTCCCACGAGTGCGGTATCGTAGCCTGCATTCTTGAGCAGGCGAGCAAGCGTCGCCGGATGCGGCTCCAGCCCAACTGCCTGAGTCGTGAGCGGCTCGTACAGACCCGCCGTGTAGCGAGCCGGATAGCGCCCTGTCATCAACGCGACGCGGCTCGGCGTGCAGACCGGCGCCGAGGAGTACGCCTGGGTCAGTAATGCGCCATCGTGCGCGATCTGGTCGATTACCGGCGTCCGGTAGTCGCTGCGCCCCGTGATGCTGAGATCTCCATATCCGAGATCATCGGCTACGATAAGCAGGATGTTAGGCGCGCTGCGCGCTGCCGAACGGTCCGCGTAATTTGGCAATGCCGCCGCGGCGGCAATGCCTCCCATACCTTTAAGGAATAGCCGACGATCCATGCAGTCTCTGAGGTAGCGATCGTGTCGTCTTAAAAGCGGCGGCCGCACTTCCGAAGCAAATGGCGTCGAGCGCACGATTTATCAGGCATGAGAATAATAGCGCGCTTGCTTCCCGACGCATTTCGGCGTCCCCGGATTGCCCTCACTTTCAGCGGAGGCGCCCTGATTCGACGGTCAAAGCGGCTTCGGCAAAAAGAGTGCTCGTTATTGATGTACCGAATCCTTGACCTCGCGTGAAACTCCCGTACCTTGCCTCACGTAGTGAGTATATCACCAAGTGAGCTATCTACCGCGAGGGACTGCAATGCCGCCACGGCCGCTCGGCCTGCTTCAGGGAACTGTCGACGTGCTCATACTCCGGACCCTCGCGTGGGCGCCGATGCACGGCTACGGTATTTCGCAATGGATCAACGACAGGAGCGCCGGAGCACTCGCCGTTGAGGACGCGGGGCTGTACCAGGCCCTTCATCGACTCGAACGAAAGGGACTGGTCGACTCGGAATGGGGCATTTCCGAGAAGAACCACCGGGCCAAGTACTACAACCTCACGACTATCGGCCGGCGCCAGCTGAAGACCGAAGTCGCCGAGCTGCGCAGGTACATGGCGGTACTCTTCGGCGTGCTCGACCCCGCCTGAGTTCCGACACCGAGACACGAATGTCCCGCCCGCCCGGCACCCGACGCGTTTTCCACTTCCCCTGGACTTCCACAGGCCGACTGCCCGGAGAAGTGGATGACGAGCTCGCTTTCCATCTCGCTCGAAAAACCGAGGCGCTCGTTGCCGCAGGCTTCTCCCCCGAAGACGCGCGGCGAGAGGCTGCCAGGAGCTTCGGAGATCTCGACTTCACCAGACGCTATTGCCGCGACGAAGACGTGCGTCGCGAACGGGAGGCTCGCCACACTACCATGATTCAGGAGCTCAGGCAGGACTTCGTGTACGCATTGCGCTCGTTGCGCTCCGCACCAGGCTTCGCCGTCGTCGCCTTGCTCACACTTGCATTGGGCATCGGCGCTAACACCGCGATCTTCAGCGTGGTGCGCGGCGTGCTACTGCAGCCGCTTCCCTTTCCGGCCGCTGAGCAGGTTGTTCGCGTCTGGCACGCCAACAAGAACGAGGAGGCGGCCCGGTCTCAGGTCTCGGAACCTGACTTCAAGGATTGGATTGCCGCGAGCACGCGCTTCGCATCCATGGGCGCGTACTGGTACGCGGCGGGAGGAAGTGGCGCAGACCTCACGGGCAACGGGACCCCGGAGCGCATCGAGGGTGCGTACATCACTCCCGGTTTCTTCGAGACACTCCGCGCACCGGCAGCGCTCGGCCGAACGATTCGAGCGGAGGAGGGCGTGACCGGCAACGACCGCTTCATGGTCCTGAGTCACGGATTCTGGCAGCGACGCTTCGGTGGCGATCCCGCAGTCGTCGGTCGCGCGCTGACGCTAGACGGCGTACCGTACACTGTAGTCGGCGTCATGGCACCGGACTTCACATTCCCGGCCGACCGGCTGGACTTCTGGATCCCGCTTTCGACGATCCCGGAAGACGGAATCGGCCGCCAGCGGTCCAGCCGTTTCCTCGATGTCATCGGGCGTCTCGCACCCGGGGCCACGATAAATCAGGCGCATGAGGAGTTGGCTGCCTCCGCGCGCCGAACGGCGGAGCAGGAGCCGGACGCGAAGGGCTGGACGGACGTGACCATGCTGTCCATTCGCGAGGCGCTGCTCGGCGAAGTGCGCCGGCCTCTCTTCATCCTGCTCGGCGCAGTTGGCTTCGTGCTCCTCATTACTTGCGTGAACATCGCCGGTCTACTGTTGGCCCGTGCTACTGCACGCCAACGTGAGCTCGCCGTACGTTCTGCTCTGGGCGCCGGCCGGGGACGCATCATCCGGCAACTTCTCACCGAGAGCCTCGTGCTGGCGTTCGTCGGCGGCGCTTTCGGCGTGGCACTCGCCTACCTGGGCGTGGACGCGCTGAGCTCGCTCGGTGCGTCGGGGCTACCTCGCGCGTCCGCGATCCGCATCGATGCGATCGTGCTACTTTATGCGCTGGGCGTCTCCACGGTGGCCGGGCTCGTCTTCGGTCTGCTGCCCGCGCTGCGCGCTACCGCGCAGGATCTGCAATCCATGCTGCGAGCTGGCTCGCGCGGCTCCGTGGGCGCCGGCGGACACAGGCTCCGCAGCACGCTGGTCGTCGCTGAAGTGGCGCTGGCAGTCGTGCTCGTCGTCGGTGCAGGGCTGGCGACCAGAAGCTTCGCGCGACTACTCGACGTACATCCCGGCTTCGAGCCGCGCAACGTCCTTGCCGTAAAGCTGAACATTCCTGGGGGGCGCTACGAGGATGAGCGCGCGACTGCGTACTACGAAGCGCTGTTGGCCCGAATCGCGGCGGTGCCTGGAGTCCAGGTGGTTGGGTCGGCGAAAAACTTTCCTCTTCGCGGGGTAGGAGAGGCCAGGTCGCTGTCTATGGATCTGACGGGCGAGGGTGCGGCCGGCATTGTCGACGTCCGGCTTCCCCTGATGCATGTCAGCACAGACTACTTCCGCGCCATGGGGATACCGCTTCGCGCGGGGCGCAGCTTCGCCGCGACCGACCGGGAGGGCACTCAGCCGCTGTGGATCGTCAACGACGCGTTCGTTCGGCGCTACTTCCCGAACGAGAGCGCGGTCGGAAAAATGGTGCGGGTGGGACCCGAGGTCTCATTTCAGATTGTCGGCGTGGTGGGCGACGTCAGGCAGAAAGCGCTCACCGAGCCGGCGGAGCCAACCGCGTACGTTCACTATCTGCAGAACAGTCGTTCGGGGATGAGCCTCGCAGTCCGCACCTCGGGCGACCCTTTGCGCTACGCGAACGCGGTGCGCGAGGCGATCTGGTCGGTTGACCGCGATCAGACGATCAACAGTGTTGAAACGATGTCGTCGATCGTTGGCGGTGCTGTCGTGCGTCCGCGCTTGTTGGCGACGCTGCTCCTCCTGTTCGGCCTCATGGGACTCTCGCTCGGCGCCCTCGGCATTTACGGGGTGCTCGCCTACGCGGTAAGTCAGCGCCGCCAGGAGATCGGCGTCCGCGTGGCGCTGGGCGCGACGCCGCAATCGGTGCTCAGGCTGGTTATTCGGCAGGGAATGACGCTCGCGCTCGCCGGTGTTGTGGCGGGTGTAGCAGGCGCGTTCCTTCTGACGCGGGTCATGGGCGCGGTGCTGTATGAGGTGCGCGCGACTGATCCGGCGACATTCGTCGCGGTAGTCTTCGTGCTGCTAGCCACTGCATTTGTGGCAAGCTGGCTTCCGGCACGGCGGGCGCTGCGCATCGACCCGGTGCAGGCATTGCGATATGACTGATTGCGGATTGCGAGCGTGGGAGCACTACGGCTATAGTGTCAACGGCTTTAGCTCATGACGCGGCTTGTGCTATCTGACGTCGCGCAGTGTCTGAATCACGGCCTCGATCATCGCGGATTGTTGGTCATCCCTCGAGATCCTCGCGAAATGATCACCTGGCTGAAATCCGTACCACCCGAATTGCGAATGATTGCCGCCTTCGATCCAGACCCAGCGAGTGGATGCCGGCAAGTTGTGTTGATTCGCTCGCACCTCTTCGGGACTGGCAAGGCCGTCGCGAGTGCCGGCGATCTTGGTGACCGGAATGGTCAGCGCGGCCAATGAAACATCGCGCGGATGCGACGATCCAATGAACACGAGACCTGCCAGCCCATCGGCGCCCTCAGCTGCGAGTTGCGTCGCCACGACCGCACCGCGTGAGTGTCCTGCGACGACCCACTGCTCCGATTGATCGCGCGGACTCATGAGCGCACGGGCACGTGTGAGGAGAATGGGG
>JACDCM010000276.1 GCA_013817545.1 Gemmatimonadaceae bacterium
GTCCATCATTATTTGCCCACCGGCACCGCGTACACAGTCAAGCGCTACCCGAAACCCCCGGCGCCGAATGCCTTCTACATCCAGGTAGGGCAAAGCCAGCACCAGTTCGATGTGGCGCTCCACCGCGCCCTCATCCTGGATGACACTCCCTATCTCGTCCCACTTGGCCCGAGGTATTTCGCCATCCACCACCCTGCGCATCTCCTCGCTTTGCGCGCCGTCGAGAAACAATCCGCTTGGGCCAATGAACTTGAGCGCATTCCATTCGATCGGGTTGTGACTGGCCGTGATCGCCAGCCCGCCCGCTGCGTGATGATGCTCGACTGCCAACTGAACCGTGGGTGTCGGGGTTACGCCGACGTCGATGACATTACAGCCCACAGATTGCAGCGCCGCCAATACCGCCCTATGAAACATTGGGCCGGAGACACGTGAGTCACGTCCAACGACAATTTGCCGCGAGCCGCCCTTTTGCGCTGCCCACGCGCCAAAGCCAGCAGCAAATCTGGCCACAATTTCCGGTGTGAGTGCTTGGCCAACCTGGCCACGCAATCCAGAAACGCTGATCATCAAGCCTTCGTACGCCATTCTCCCCCAAAGTGCGTCCGCCCGGAAATGCCGAGTGTTTGTGCAAAAAAAGTGCGATGCGTGCAGTCGGAGCTGTGGCTTTAGCGACACACGTTACGATAAAGACATTCCAGTGCTCAAAATGTTTCTAAATTGAGCTGGTATAGAATGACCGAGATCACAACCGGGCATAACTTCTGGGGTGCTTTCGATGCGATTGCAGCCTAATTCGGCGGGCCATCCCACATTCTTTCTTCGGTTGGAAACGGGCGCGGCGGAGCGGGGTCGGCCCTCCTGACTCCGTTCGCAGTTGCCAAATCGGACAGCGCAGCGAGCGCAGGTAGTAGTACCGGGATAGCATTTGCGGCGGTGTTACGAGGGATCGTGAGAGGCACCAGCAGCGCCTGCGAGAAATGCATCGCGCTTGCCGAGAAGTGCGACGTAAGCGATTACGATTTCCGTTGTGACCGCTGGCAGGTTATCGGTTCACACTCAATCAATCCTGAGACTCAGCGTAATGCCCACTCCACAGCTGGGCTCACCCCAATCGGCTGCTGCATGCACGCCTCGATCTCTCCACGCTCCAGGGCGGCGAGAAACGCTTGAACAATCCGCGGATCGAATTGGCTGCCGGCATGTTTGTGCAGCTCTGCGACCGCGTCGGCGATCGACATTGTTTTACGGTAGGGGCGAACGCTCATCATGGCGTCGAACGAATCGGCTACCGCGCAGATGCGAGCTTCGAGAGGAATATGCGACGCTGCGAGCATGTCCGGCACTCCGCGGCCGTCATAGCGCTCATGATGCGAACGGACGATGTGCAGCGCGACCTCTGCGTCAGCCATCAACGGTCTGAGAATTCGCCATCCGAGCACCGGGTGCGTCATGATGTGCGCATACTCACTTTCGGATAGCGGGCCTTCCTTGTTGAGCACCGCCTCACGGACCCCGATCTTGCCGACATCGTGCAGGTGACCACCCAGCTCGAGCTGCCGCACCATGTCCTCGTCCAGCTTAAGCCCGCGGCCAATTACAACCATGTACCGGCTGACGCGCTCCGAGTGACCCTTGGTATACGGATCTTTTAGCTCCAGGGCTTCGGCGAGAGACTGTATGCTGGCGAGGAAGAGCTGTTCCAGTCGTTGAGCCTGCTCTTCCACGCGTTCTTCCAGCCGCTCCTGGTACTCGCGGTTCTCCACGATCAGGCGACGCCTCTCCAGCACCTGCGCGACTCTAACCCGTACCTCCTCCAGCACGAATGGCTTCGTGAGGTAGTCCATCGCCCCCATGCCGATGCAGTCGACGGCGACCTGCACATCCGCGACCGCGGTGATCATGACGACAGCAATATCGGGAAACCGCTGGTGGATATTGCGCAGAAGCTCGGCTCCGTCCATCAGAGGCATGCGCATGTCCGAGAGGACCAGGGTCACCGATTCTCGCTCGAGAACTTTGAGGGCATCGACCCCATTGCCAGCCTCGAAGCACGTGAAACCATCGCTCTGCAGCAGTCGCATCAGCGCCTGCCGAAGCCTCGGCTCGTCGTCAACAACGAGGCAGCGAAGCGGCTGACGTACGGCGGATGCGAGTGGCGAGCTCAAAGGCGTTAGCAGGCGGAGTTCGAAGTGATTACTGCGTGGAATGCTGCTGGACTGTCTCCAGTGCCTTTATCAACCCGCGAAACGGGCTGGTAGAGGGCCTTGAACCCAGCGCCACAGCGATCTCGGTGATGACGCATTCCATATTCAGCGCTTCACCGCCAAGGGAGTGGCAGCGAAAACGAATATTCGCCGCTCCGTGCTGAGACGGTTAATTTCCGTCACTCCTACACAAACGGGTTCGGCATGACACGCATTTTCGACGATGATCTGAATAACAGTTTCGGTACCCGCGCCATTCACGCGGGGCAGCGCCCGGAGCCTTTGGCCGGCGCTATCATGACGCCTGTTTATCTGACATCCACATATGTCCACGATTCATTCGGCCAACACAAGGGCTACGAGTACGCCCGAAGCAGGAATCCTACACGTGAAGCGCTGGAACGCAACGTAGCCGCGCTCGAGGGTGCCCGGCATGGCTTCGCCTTCGCGAGTGGCACTGCGTGCGTGGATTCGATGATGAAACTCTTCAAGTCAGGTGACCATGTCATCTGCGGTGAGAACGTCTACGGCGGCACTTTTCGACTCTTTGACCGGCTGTTGAAAAATCTTGGACTCTGCTTTTCCTACGTCGATACGCGCGATCCGGAACGCATCGCCGAAGCGTGGCGTCCCAATACCGTAGCCCTGCTCGCAGAAACTCCTACGAATCCGCTCATGCGGCTCACGGACATTGCCTCCGCCGCCGAGATCGCGCATAGCCACAACGGACTTCTCATCTTCGATAATACCTTCGCGACGCCGTTCTTTCAGCGGCCATTCGAGCTCGGAGCTGACATCGTCTTCCACTCGACGACGAAATATCTGAACGGTCATAGCGACATGATCGGAGGCATTGCGCTTGTGCAGGACGATGTCCTGGCGGAGCGGCTTCAGTTCATTCAGAATGCCGCCGGTGCCGTACCAGGTCCGCTGGACTGCTGGCTCGCATTGAGAGGAACGAAGACGCTGCATCTGCGCATGCCCCGGCACGATTCCAACGGACGGCGCGTGGCGGCGTTTCTGGCTGAGCTGGTGGGAGAGGAGAATGTCATCTATCCGGGCCTCGAGTCGCACCCACAGCACGAGCTTGCCAAGCGTCAGATGAGCGGCTTCGGAGGGATGATCTCCGTAGAGCTTGGAACGAAGGAGCGGGCCGGGCAGGTGCTTAATCGCACCCGAATCTTTTCCCTGGCAGAATCGTTGGGAGGGGTTGAAAGCCTTATCAGCCATCCCGCTTCCATGACACACGCCTCCGTCCCGCTGGAACGACGCGCACAACTCGGAATTACCGAAGGGCTCATCCGTCTGTCGTGCGGTGTGGAAGATGAGGACGACTTGATAGCGGATGTTGAGCACGCCTTTTCCTAGCGCAACGCCACCTGATCTTTCTGCTGCCTCGTCCCTTGTCCCCGGTTACTGATGTCCCTGCTTCCCCCTGGAGATATCGCAATGCCCGAACGCAAAGTCCTGACCCAGATTTCTCCGGTGGCGTGGGAACACCCCGCAGACCGCGCAGCGCTCAACACCATGCGCTCAATTCCCGGCTTTGACGATGTTGTGCGCAAGGTTGCCGGCTTCTTCGGCGAGCGAGCGATCAGACACTTGTTCGCTGGCAGTGCTGTTCGGGTGGGACCGCGTCAGCGTTCCAAGCTGAACGATTTGTATTCCGAGGTCCTCGAAACAATGGACTGGCCAACTCGGCCTGACCTGTACGTCACGCAGACATCCGCTGTGAACGCCGGCGCCGTTGGCTTCGAGAATCCGTTTATAGTCATCAATTCCGGAATGCTCGGCCTGCTGGATCGGGAAGAGCGTCGTACAATTCTCGGGCACGAGCTTGGTCACATCATAAGCGGGCACGCGACATATCGGACAATTGCGCTAATCCTGCTTACCGTGGGCTTGCGCAATCTTCCATTTATGGCGGGCATGGTGCTGCTACCTATCGAGCTCGCGCTGTTCGAGTGGTTCCGGAAGAGCGAACTGTCCAGCGACCGCGCCGGTCTATTGTCAGGGCAGGACCCGAACGTCGCCATGAGTGCATTCCTGCACATGGCGGGTGGACGGCCCGGTTGGAAGGACGAAGCTGGCGCTGGCGACGACGACGAGGTCAGCCTCGATGAATTCCTCGCGCAGGCCGAGGAGTACGAGACCGGCGGGACAGCGATCGACAGTGTCTTCAAGTATCTGAACGTCGCGTTCCAGACACACCCGTTCCATACGGTTCGCGTCGCCGAGCTGCACCGTTGGGTGCGTTCGGGGGACTACTACCGCATCATTGGCGGAGATTACCCGCGCCGCGGCGACGAGCGGCCCCTGTCTGCGGACTATTCCGAAGCCGCGGATTATTACGGCGACGTCGCGCGTGGCGCGGCTCATCAGGTCGGCGACCTGGTGCGCAATGCGCGTGACGCATTCACTCAGGCGATGCGTAACCCGCGGAAGTGAAGGCGCTGCTCGTTGGCAGCGGGGGACGTGAGCACGCCATTGCATGGAAGCTGGGGCGCGATTGTCCTGATATCGATCTCCTGGCCGCGCCGGGTAATCCGGGGATCGCGGAAATGGCACGCTGCCACGCGGTCAGCGCTACGGATGTGGAGGGCCTGCTTGCACTAGCGCGTCACGAGCGCCCGGACATCACGATCGTTGGACCGGAATTGCCCCTCGCGCTTGGGATCGCCGATCACCTCAGAGAGGCTGGTCTGACTGTTTTCGGACCCTCAGCTCGCGCCGCAGAGATTGAATCCTCGAAGGTATTCGCCAAGACTTTAATGCAGGAAGTGGGCGTTCCTACCGCACGGGCAGAGCGACATACGCGGGCCGATGCGGCCAAGAGCGCCGCGAGCGAGTTTGGCGCCCCCGTCGTTATAAAGGCTTCCGGACTTGCGGCGGGAAAGGGTGCTATCGTGTGCGAGAGTCTGGAAGACGCCTATCACGCAATAGATGCCATGCTCGTTGGCGGTGTGTTTGGCGAGGCTGGTGCCGAGATTCTTGTAGAAGAATTCATGGATGGCGAAGAAGCGTCGATCTTCGGTCTTACCGACGGCACCGTAGCTTTGCCAATGCTCCCAGCGCAGGACCACAAGCGTCTGGCGGACGGTGACCGCGGTCCCAACACAGGCGGCATGGGAGCATACGCTCCGATGTCCAGCGTCAATTCTTCAATGCTGGACGAGATTCTGGAGCGCGTATTTCATCCGACGCTCCGGGCCCTTAGAGAGGGCGGTCGCCCGTTCACAGGACTGCTGTACGCGGGACTGATGCTCACCAGAGAGGGTCCCCGTGTTGTGGAGTTCAACTGTCGCTTCGGCGATCCCGAAACCGAGGCAGTTCTGCCACTCCTGCAGTCGAATCTTCTCGATGTGATGCTGGCCGTTGCTCGCGGCGAATCCATCAGCGGCCAGCGGCTGCAGTGGAGCTCCCGCAGCGCGGTTACGACGGTGGTTGCGGCGCGTGGATATCCGGACACACCGCGCAACGGCGACCAGATTTTACTTCCACCCGCACGCACCGACGTCCACATTTTTCACTCAGGTACAGCCCTTTCACACGAGGGCAAGCTCGTCACCGCTGGGGGA
>JACDCM010000277.1 GCA_013817545.1 Gemmatimonadaceae bacterium
CCGTACTGAATTCTTCAGAACAGTCGCGATGGTTCGAAGAGCCGCGTCACCCGCGGAGTGTCCGTAACTGTCGTTAAAACCCTTGAATCGATCGAGATCGATGAACGCAATGGACAGAGGGTGTCCGTACCGGTCCGCGCGGCTCATCTCCTCTTCCATCCGCTCGTCGAAGAAACCGCGGTTCAGAACTCCGGTGAGCCGGTCGACCGTCGAGAGCTTCCGCAACCGTTGCGCGCGGACAACGATCGTCATCGACAATACCGAAGCCACGAATAGCAGAATGAACCGGGAGACCTGCGTCGACCACTCGAACATCCCGTATCGGAAAGGGGAGAACTCAGCGCTGTTGAGATCCCAGTGGGACGCAGCGTACAGACTGATTGCTGCGTACTGCAGAATCGCAAGCGCGCCAGAGAGAAGACAGAGGCGGCGGTCATACCGCAGGCATGTCGCCCCGATCGCGAGGAAGTACACGTCGAACACCACCCGGCTATTGACCGCCGTGTGTGGTGTGCCGAGTACGAGAAAAATCGACAGCGCCAGGCTGACGATGGAAACGTCGAGCGCAGTTGTGCCCATTCCGACCCAGCGGCGGAAGGGAATATTCTTCACCACAAACAGAACCAGCACGGCGAGGGCAACGCCGCCTACAGCGATACCAAACCCGACAACATTTTCCTGGAGCGGGGATACAGCCAGATTGTAGGCCGGAATGAGCAGCAGAAGCGCCGTAATGACAACGCGAACCTGCGCGATCAGCAACTCACCAGCCGCGCCCGCATCGGCGAACGCGGCATCATCGCTGAATGAAAGCCAGCGACGCCAGGATATTCTGTCGAGGTGAGGATACGAGGTTGGCATGGGCAGATAAGGTTACGTCGGAAAACGGGAAACGGAAGGCGATCAGTATTGCAGTGAGGTCGCCTCCGCCCGAGTATTCAGGGGCGTTCTGTCCAACGGTTCTACTGAGTCATACTCTCGTCTGGCAACACTTTTGGAGATGATCCATGCGTTGTTTTCCAGCTCACCTTCTTGTCGCGCTGTCCGCCGTCATTCCGGCTGAGGCGCAAACAGCCCCGGCCAGGCAAACAGACGCGGATGCCTACACCCGATACGAGCTGCTCGCACCCGGATCCGGTCGCTTTCGAATTATCTACGATGTAAGCGCCACGACTCTCGGAGCTACGCTGTACTTCAATGCCATACGCAAGGGAAGCGTCGCAACCGATGAGGCAGTGATTGACCGCATGACCGGCAAGCCGCTCGCGTTCGACATAGTACGAGGTGCAGTCGCCCGTGCGGGCGGCGTAACCGGCGCCGATACCACGAGCGAGTATATCCGCGTTAAGCTTGCTCGCCCCGTGCCGCGCGAGGGAGAGGTTCGTATTCGAATCGACAAGACCTACCGCGACACCGCGAGCTATTTCGCTCAGGAGGGGCTACTCGTTTTCTCGCGACCGCTCGGCATTAAACGGAACGCGGTTGTTCTCCCTGCAGGCTACGAATTGGTCAGTTGCAACTATCCGTCCCAGGTCTTCACCGAGCCCGATGGCCGCATTGCGATCAGTTACATCAATGCCGGGCCGGCGGAGGTGCCGCTCAGCGTGAAAGCGAGGCGGCTCCCATGATGCGCAGGGTGGTGATTTCATGCGCATGCTGCCTGGTCTTCGGTCCTTCATTCCCGCTTGCACTTGCGTCGCAGGAAGATCGTGTTCGCGATGTCACACGGGAGCGCGCCGCCCGCCTCGATGAGCGAGCGCGTCAAAGCAGGGAGATCGTGTATTTCCTTCAGCAACCCGAGACACACGCTTTCGACCTGTATCATGACTACACCGAAACGCGTCCCGGAACGGACAAGTACCTGAATGTGGTGCGTGCAGGCAGCACGGTGTCGAATCCTTCGGCACGGATCCTGGATACGGGAGAGGAGCTGCGCCCCGAGACGCTCAGGGGTGATGCTGTATCGCGAGCTGGCCTCGACATCGGCGAGCCAGTCGGTCCCCAAACGGAGGTGGTCGTCATTCGCTTCCCCGCCGTGAGGCAGGGTGAGTCCATCCGACTGCGCATAGCGGAAACGTATACCGACACGGCGCGATACACGCTGGAAGGTGACATTCTGGTGTGGGACAGAGCCTTCGGGCGGCCCGCCAACGCTGTCGTGCTTCCCGCAGGTTGGTATCTCACCGGGAGCTCGATTCCGGCCGTGGTTTCCGAGACTTCTGACGGGCGCGTCAGGCTCGACTACATCAACCCCAGGAACGACAATATCAATGTTCTTATAACGGCACGGCGACGGGCGCGAAAATAGAAACTGGAACACCCTCCCGCGCCGTTATTCGTCTTCCCGGTTCCTGGTCGCCGGCTCCTTTCCAACCCCACCCTGCAAGTCCAGCTTCAAAAGCGTTTGTAGCAGCACGTTCGCGCCATTCTCAATATCTCTGGGACGGCTGAACTCCTTCGGTGAATGACTGATCCCGCGAACACTGGGCACGAAGATCATTCCGATCGGCGCGATGCGCCCGATGCTCTGAGCGTCGTGCCCCGCACCGCTCGGCATTTCCTTGGATGAAAGGCCAAGCTCCGTCGCCGACTCGGCTATCATGCGACGGATGTCGGTGTCGGTTGGCGAGGGCTTGTTGGTATTGTACTCGTTGAAGCTGAACTCCGTGCCGGTCTCCTTCCCGATGCGCCGAGCTTCGGTTCTTATCGACTGGAAAAGCGATTCGATTGTAGCGGCATCGAGATCGCGAAGCTCGAGCGATAGTAGTACGTGTCCCGGCACGACATTGGGCGCGCCCGGGCTCGCTTCAATGCGGCCAACCGTACCGACCTGCTTGCCCGGTTTTTCAACTACGATGCGGTTTACCGCGAGGATGAAGGTGGCCGCTGCCAGGAGAGCGTCCTTGCGCTGATCCATCGGAGTGGTGCCGGCATGATTCGCGAAACCCTGGATGGTTACGTCCCAATCCCGGATGCCGACTATGCCCTGCACTACGCCTATGTCGATCTTCTCGCGGTCGAGTACACCGCCCTGCTCGATGTGTAATTCCAGGTAAGCGGCTATATCGCCGCGTTTGCGCCGCACAGTTTGCAGACGGGCCGGATCGCCGCCGATGAACTTGATCCCCTCGCGGACAGTTTTCCCACTCGTGCTCACGACGTCGAGATTCTCTTTCGACAACTCTCCGATTATCGCGCGGCTGCCCGTGAGTCCACCCTCCTCGTACTGAAAAATTATTAACTCCAACGAGTGCCGCAAATCGAGATCGTGCTCAGCGAGAGTTTGAGCCACCTCGATCGCGCCAAGGGAGCCGACATCGCCATCGTAGTTGCCGCCTTGCGGCACGGAATCAATGTGCGATCCCATCATGAGCGGCGAGAGAGACATTTCTGTTCCAGCTCGGCGTCCGATGATGTTGCCGGCAGCATCGATGCGAACCTCGAGCTTGGCGGAGCGCATGAGGTCCATTACGTACTCACGCGCATCGCGGTCGGCGTCGGAGTATCCCATCCGGCTTACCCCGCCTTGCGGATTCTTTCCAAAGCGGCTGAGTGCACGGATATGATCGTTAAGACGCTTGCCGTTGACGCGCGGTGCCGGCGGATACGGAAAGGACATTCCTTCGCGCCGAATCGCGAGAGCGCCAAGCGCAGCGACAAGATGACAGTTGAAATCGCGGCGGTTCATTGGGTAAGGTCGGTGTGTTTCAAACTGGTATCGCTGGTATAGTCATCTGCGTCCGTCTCGGGAGGCTTTTTCAACATACAGGTGCTCGAGCTCAGCTGGACCAGGGATGGACAACTGAACATTACGGACGAGGGCGTGGCACCGAGAATCGATCGCGAATATTGGCCATGTTCGAGCATCAAGAACGAAATGTTGTACGGATGCTGCGGATGGAACGGATTAAACGGATCGATCAGTGGTTGCGGTGAGCCTCTTTCGCATGGAACACCATCTTCATAAGAAGCCTTTTTTTGTTTTTTGGAAGAGCACAGCAGCGTCAGGTGCTGAACGATGTAGAAGGAACATTCATGAGCTGCCGTTATTCCTCTTAAATCAATTATTTCCGATCTCGACTCGGCGCACCGTCGACTCGGCCATACCCGGTGCAATCCGCAGCATCCGTTTCATCCAAAGCATGCGTATAACTTTCGTCCTTGATGCCAGTTTCGCGAGGCTTTAGCACAATTCCGATCTCGACTCGGCGCACCGTCGACTCGGCCATACCCGGTGCAATCCGCAGCATCCGTTTCATCCAAAGCATGCGTATAACTTTCGTCCTTGATGCCAGTTTCGCGAGGCTTTAGCACAATTCCGATCTCGACTCGGCGTACCGTCGATCGCCATACCCGGAGCAATCAGCAGTATCCGTTTCATCCAAAGCATGCGTATAACCTTTCGTCCTTGATGCCAGTTTCGCGAAGGCTTTATCACGATTTCTCGTCGAGCCTATTCCTTGCCACGTGGCTCCGCCTTCAACACCTCCCAGATTCTCTCGTCCTCCGGCCCCAACACCCAGGCTGAAAAACCGCGCAGTTTCTTTTCCTTGGCCAGAGCGAGCTTGGCGCGAAAGCTCTGTACGTCCTCCACGAAGAGCCATTCAAAGGTGCCGCCGTTGGGATAGTAGGCATACGAAACGGCCTGCACAGAGTCCCAGTGCAGCGCAGCACTATTGCGCTCCGCCAGTCCGGAAGCCCACGTCCAGCTCAACGTTTCAGACCAGGATCGTGCGCGCTCCGGAAGTGCATTGTCTTCCCGGGTAAACCACCTCATGCTCTGAAGGGGCACTCCGAGCGAGAGTTTCTCAGGCGGAACGAAACGGAGAAAGTAGTCGACGACGTCCCGCATCCATGGTATCCCGGCATTCGGACCCGGGGGCGTGCGCCGTGTATGCTGGCTATACGTCATGATGCTTATGAAATCTCCAACCTTTCCCAGAGCAGCTAAATCGTAGCCACCGCGCCAGCTATCGAAGAGAAACCGATGGTAGGCGAGTGGTCCCGCAAATTCACCCGGCCTGTGAACGACTGCGATGCTGATCTTGCATCCGGCGCCGTGCAATGCGCGCGCTGCTTCCGTGTACCACGCGGTCAGCCGGTCGCGATCTTCAAGGCTCACATTCTCGATGTCGAACTGTAGCCCCCAGAAGCCATGCTGGCGGCACAGATCCACCATCGTTCGCACCGACCGTCCACGCGCTGCGGTGTCGGCCAGCAGCCGTTTAAGTGACGGTTGATGGAATGTCTCATTGATTATCAGCGGCATGACACGAACGCCGTTGCGTTTGGCGAGTTCCAGCACTCGGCGATCGATGTTTCCCCACATGATGCCGAGGCTGTCGATGATGTAGGATCCGGGCGCAACGATCGAGATCTGATCGATGTGCTTCACGAAACTCGCGTAGCTATCCTCGGTATCCGTGTAGTAGAACAATCGCTCGTTGGCGATCTGAGCTCCAGCCATCGAGTGAAGAAGCGCAACGGCGGCAACCAACAATGCAACTCGGCGCATGCTTCTCACCTCGGAAAAGAGTGCGATGATCGTGCGCATAGAGTGCGCTTGTCGCGTTGACTGAGGCAAGAGGAGGGCGGCGAAACTGCGAACTGCGAAGAACCTCTGGAGACGCCCGGGTGCTAATTCCCCGAGCACCGGAACCGCGCTGTGCAACCCGAGCTCCGAACACCGCGCAGTGCCACCCGGACACCGAACACCGAGCACCGAACACCGAGCAGTTATGTCCCCAGCCGGCTACGAAACCGTGTCCCGAAGCGTGGGCA
>JACDCM010000278.1 GCA_013817545.1 Gemmatimonadaceae bacterium
TTTCTCGGACCGCAACAATGAAACGATCACTCACGTCGCTATCGCGCTCGGTGGGGGACGACTGGTGCATCTGGCACTTGGCCGCGGAGGCTATCAGATCGAGTCGCTCGCCCGTACTGATGATCCTTACGTCAAAGCGCTCATCGGACGCTTTCGCTTTGCGCGACGCATGGCGTGAGGGCGTTGCCGGGATCGTTTTAGCTGACTAACGCCCCGCGTGCCATTGGTGGGATGCCTGTTCGCACCTGAAGTGCAACTTGCGCGACCGCTGCATTGTCGAGCGCAATGCTCATCGTATACGTGCCAGCGCGATCGATGGGGAGGTCAAGCGCTGCAATCAGCGGCATATCCATTTCCGTCACGCCGGGTGGAGGTTGGCCCACGTCGAGCTGGCCAGTGGATGACCACAGCTCTTCTTCAGCCGGGTTGGTCCATGTGAGCGTGACGCTGTGCATCCCCACATCGTCGCGCCCGCCCTTGAGTCGGACGACCAGATGTGCGCGCGGATGAACGGCGGGCAGTGACCCAACCTGAACCGCGTCGAAGACACCGAGGATATTGAGCTTTCCTTCCTGAGAGAGGTTAGCTGCGTCGGCGAAAAGAGCGAAAGACACTTGCATGACGGGAAGTTAGGGATTGGTGCGGACTGTACGCTAGGCAATTTCCATCCGCGGAATCCGCAATTCGCGATCCGCCAATTAACTTCCGCGTCACTATGACGATTCTCAAGCCGTGAAACTCGTGCTGTTCGATATCGATGGAACACTCCTCTGGAGCGACGGCAGCGGACGCCGAGCCATGGAGGGCGCACTCCTCGAGATATTCGGTGATGTGACAGGTCCGCCGGAATACCGGTATGACGGCAAGACCGACCAGCAGATCGTTCGCGAAGTGATGCGGCATAACGGTCGCGACGACGCGCACATAGACGAGCGAATGGAGAAGCTGTTGCTCCGGTACCTCGCCGGTCTCGAGCACGAGCTGCTCGACCGGTCTCGCGGTCCGCATCTCTTTCCAGGGGTGCCGGAGTTGCTGGACGCTCTCGAAGCGCGAGCGAATGTCACGCTTGGTCTCCTGACGGGAAACCTGCGTGAGGGCGCGGCGCTCAAGCTGCGCGCGGTCGGCATCGATTTCGAGCGCTTCAAGATCGGCGCCTTCGGCTCCGACCATGAAGCCCGTTCCGATCTCCCCGCGCTCGCGCAACGGCGTGCAAGAGAAGAACTGAGGTTCGACGTGATCGGCGACAGCGTAGTGGTGATCGGCGATACACCGGCTGACGTGCAGTGCGGACGATCGATAGGAGCCCGCGCTATCGGCGTCGCGACCGGCCGATTCTCCACCGCCGAGCTGATGCGAGCGGGCGCTGCCGCCGTCCTCGAGGATTTCAAGGACACGGAAGCCTCCGTACGATCGATACTGGTGAGCTGAGTTGGAGATGTGGTCGGCACGCAGACAGCTAACGCGCCATGTCTCGGAAGGAGGCGCGTAACTCCGTGCGCGAGATAGAGCTGAAGGCTGTCGTCCCCCAATGGGATAGATGCTGCCGCCGGGTTGAAAAAGCAGGCGGCAAGCTTGTTTTTGACGGCCGTATGGAGGATCGCCGGTATGATACGCGGCGGCACGCCCTCGCGAATCGCGATCACGTATTACGGGTCCGGGTGTGCCACAAATCCAACGGTCGAGTCACTTCGTCAATCGACTGGAAAGGGGCGACCGAATACGAGAATGGGTTCAAGGTTCGCGAGGAAATCTCGGTTGTTGCGGGCCCACCTCGGGACATCAATGCACTCGTCGAGCATCTTGGCTACGTCGTCACCAGCGTTATAGACAGACAGATCGTGCAGTATCAGCTCGGGGCGGCGATGGTGAGGTTTGAGCGGTATCCTCGCATGGATGATCTCGTGGAGGTGGAAGGATCACCCATTTCGATCGAGAGCGCCATCAGGATTCTTGCGTTGCCACGCGCGTCCTTTACGAACGAGCGGCTGCTGGATTTCGTGCGACGCTTTGAAGCGCGCTCCGGTCGGAAAGCCGCTCTCTGCGAGGCGGAGCTCGCTGAACGGGCACGTTCTCGGAGCGCCAATGCCTGAGCGCATCAGCGCGGTGCCCGTCTCCGTGGCAGGACTGTATCGCGGGCGTGAGCTCTCTGGCGATGGAAGCGTGGCAGTGCGTGGCACGTCGGTCTCCATCACCATGACTGAAGGCGCCGGAGTCGTCCTGCGCATCGACGAGATAGACGGTCTTCGAGGAAACGGATCAGATCTCGAGTTGTTCCTGGACTCTGGCGATGTACTGCAGCTCTCGTCCGCGTCGGGAATGGTGCGCGTCACGGAAGACATCGTGCAAACCGCGATCGCTCTCCCGGAGCTCACGCGCTCCCTGAGGGCGCTCGGTGCACGGCGCGCCAAGCCTGGCGCCGATCACGACCGTTTCTTCGCGCCACTGCTCTCGGCGCGCCGGCGAGCGCAGGGATGTGCCACCGTCGAAGAATGTCTTCGCATCTGCGACGCGGCAGCTCTGCGTGCTGAGCTGGATCGCCACCTGCGAGACTTTGCGCGCGCACGATATCCGCGGTCGGGCGCCGACCGCCGGTCGCTGGAGGCCGATCTCGAAGATGCCGCTGGCCGCGCGTTCGCTCGCCTCGATGAACTGGCGGTTGCCGGCAATGCCGTTCGCAAATCGGACGACACCGCACGATTCGTCGCATGGAGAGAATGGACTTCCGCGCTCCGCGCCGTGTTCGAGAGCGCCGACAGCAGTTGGTTGGCGATTCGTCCAGCGCTGGAGGGACCTCGCGTCAAACACCGCCCGCTATGGCGGAGATTGCTCCGGCTCGGAGCCCTGGCGGCTGTCTGCGCCGGTGCGGGAACGCTGGATGCACAGCACATGCAGATGCGTATTCGCGGCGTGCCCGTCGATTCACTTCGCGCCCGCGATTTCGATGTCGTGAGCTCGGTGCCTGGTTTCGCGATAATCGTTGCCGATAGCGCGGATCGAGCTCGTCTCGCGCAGCTGGGTTGGAGCGCCGAGGAGATTGTAACGCGAGCCGATATCGGGCGCGCAGTTCCTGGGGCACAGCGCGCCACGTCAGTGTATCGCTCCTTCGACGATCCGGTGCGTGGTGTTCGCGCCTTTCTCGACTCCATCGCGACGGCCAATCCCACGCGTGCGCACGTCGAGGATATTGGAACTTCAATCGAGGGGCGGCCGCTTCTGGCGTTGAAAATCGGGGCCGCCGATGACAGTCCGTCTCGTCCCAACGTGCTGTTCATGGCGACGTATCATGCGCGCGAGTGGGCAGCGACCGAGATGGCTCTCCGTCTGATAAAACACCTTGTCGTGAACCGGAGTGAGCGTACGGATTCGCTCGTCGCGAACAGGGACATATGGATTCTGCCCGTGGCGAATCCGGATGGCTACCAGTACACCTTTACGGCCGACCGATTCTGGCGAAAGAACCGTCGCAGGAATTCCAATGGGACGTTTGGCGTTGATCTGAATCGCAATCATGCGTTCAAGTGGGGGCTCGACAACGTGGGGTCGTCGCCTAACCCCGCATCCGAGGTTTATCGCGGTAGCGCGCCTGAGTCCGAGCCGGAAATCCGCGCCATTAGCGCATTTCATGAAGCGCATCCGCCTGTGCTGTCCGTCAGCTATCACACGTTCACAGGTCTGATTCTGTACCCTCCCGGACACGAGTTCGGGAAGCTTCCGGACGACCTCGGCATCTTTCGTGCGCTGGCCGGCACCGACGTGCAACCTGCGGTGCGCGATCGCCTTCCGGGCTCCAATCGTGACCACTATCATCCCGCACCCGGGTGGAATCTGTACCCTACAAACGGCGAGTATACAGATTGGGCGTACGCCGAGCACGGCAGCATCGCATTTACACCGGAGCTATCGAGCGGATTCGAGTTCGAGCGATTTTACGGATTCGATTTTCCTGACGATGAGTCGCGCCTCGCCACGTTGTTCGATGACAACCTTCCATTTGCACTCGACGTACTCGACGCTGCCCGCGATCCGCTAAAGGCGCGACCGCTGGCAACGGGAATCGCGAGCGAGCGAATCGGAATTGAATCGGTATCGCCCGTCGTTCGGGTTCGGGTTCCGCTTGCGGATATCAGAAAGACGTTCGTTAAGAGTCCCGCATCAGTGCCCCTGGCACCCGATCCATCGAGCGATGCCGCGGTATACACGCGCAGGCTTGTCTCCACCGTAATCGCACGGCCCGCGGAGGTGAGAATCGATGTGGGGGCGGCTGGCGTGCGGTATGACATTCTCAGTGCGACGGGCGCCGAGCGCGGTGACGAGCCATGGCTGGCGAGCGGATTTCTGAAATCGCCCCTCCGGATTGCCGGTGATTCCGCATGGACGTCGGGCAACGGAAAACTGCGTTCTCCCGCGATAGCCGTTCCGGCTGGCTTGGACAGTCTCTCAGTGCTCTTCTGGACACGCTATCTGGGTGACCCGTTCAGCCTGCTCCCTCGTGGCGAGATCCACTACTCGGTAGACAACGGCAATTCCTGGACATTGGCGGGCCTCGTGGCTGGAGTAGCCGAGACCTACTATCCCGAGCGCGCGGACATCGTTGGTGTGGCGGGAAAAACTGTTCTGGTCGAATTTACCGCGCTCTTTGGCTCGACCCTACCGTCGTGGTGGCTCGATGAGATTACCATCGTGGGCAGATCATCGGCACCGGCCAGCGGTCCCGATCTAATCACGAATTTGGACTTTCGTCCGTCCGAAAATCCCGTGCGTGGCGAAGTTGTGCGCTTCCTCTGGCCCTTCGCGGGCGCTGAAGGGGAAGTGATCGTGTATGACATCGGCGGCAGACAGATTTGGCACGCCCCGGTCCGGGACAATCCCGTCACAGTCACCTGGAGAATCGCCGAGAGCGGCACCGCGAACGGCGTGTACTTCGTCCTGCTCCGCTCTGGCGGGCGTCTGGTACGGGGCAAGCTATTCGTCACTCGCGGGGCGTTGTGATAGTTGGAATTGGAATTGATCTCGTGGATATCGCGCGAGTGCAGCGGCTGTTATCCGATAGAAAAGATCGCGCAGTAAGACGTCTCTTTACGGAAGCGGAAGTTGCGTACGCCACGGCGCGCGCTGAACCCGCCCGACACTTCGCGTCACGAATCGCGGCGAAGGAAGCCACGTTCAAGGCGCTCACTCGTCATCCGCGCGCACGCGCGATCGGATGGCGGGAAATGGAAGTGATCTGCGGCGACACTGGAGCGCCGAGGCTGGAGTTGTCGGGGCTCGCCGCTTCCTGCGCTGCAGAATTGGGCGCAAATCGGTGGTGGATCTCCCTCACTCATAGTGAAGGCGTCGCGGGAGCTGTCGTGGTAGTGGAATCGACGAGCGTGAACGGCGTGCATGAGGGTGGCGATAGCAGATAGCTGATTGGTATTGACCATCCGCCGTGACATCTGCGATTCCCGATTCCCGATTCCCGCTTCCCGCTTCCCGCTTCTCGATTCCCGATTCCCGCTTCCGCCTCCCGATTCCCTGACGTTTGCTTTCCGCCGTTTTGTCTGTACATTCGACGGATGTTGAGAATCGTTCTCATTTACCTTATCGCCCTCGCAATCGAGGTGGCTGAAACGGGCCTTCTGGCCCAGGAACATCCCGCCCGGCGGCTTTCCAGCATCGTTGGAGTCGCCGTCGAGGAATACTCAAAGGGTATAGACCAACGCGGCCGCATAACATCCGACCTGGAGTATCAGGAAGCTGTCG
>JACDCM010000279.1 GCA_013817545.1 Gemmatimonadaceae bacterium
GCCGGATTCCGCAAGCTTCTCTGAATGAGCAGCCAGAATCGTGCGGCGGATGCTTCGGCTACTTCGCCGATCGACACGACTTCCGACGTGACGTTCACAACCCCACCCGCTTGGCGATTCGTTCGAACGCCGGATCGTCCCGGAGCGCCGCGAGTTGAGGATCCACCCGGAGGAACACCATCGAGTGCGAGTGCAGTTCGTAAGCGCGCTCCAGCGAGCGGAACGCCTCCGACCGTCGCCCCAAAGCCGCGTAAACCTTCGCTACTTCGTATGCCGGGACGACCCGCGCGCTCTCGACGCCGCGAAGCAAGCGCTCGGCTTCCGCGCGTTCGCCCCGGATGGCCAGCGTCCGCGCCAGCGCCGCGACGAAAATAGTACTCTCCCCCGACAGCTGCACTGCGCGCCGTAACGACGCAACGGCCTCGTCCGTGCGGCCCATCCGCTCCAGCGTCTGACCTTCCCAGAGGTGCGTCAACGCGAACGTCGAGTCGAGGTCCGCCGTCAAGCGGAACTGCGCCAGAGCGCCCTCGTTGTCGCCCTTGTGGTACAACACCCATCCGAGCGCCGCGTTGGCGATCAGCAGCAGCGGGTCCAGCGTCAACGCCTGCCGCATCTCGCGCTCGGCGGCGGCGAACCGGCCCATCACCGTCAGATGGTTCGCGTACCACTGGTGGGCCGTGGCGTAGCTGGGTTCGAGCTCGATCGCGCGGCGGAACTCCGACTCCGCGCGCGACCAATCCCAGTCGTAATACAGCGCGACATAGCCAAGGGTCGCATGGGCGGAGCCGAGTGCGGGGTCGAGCCGCAGCGCCTCCGTCGCTGCCCGCGCGGCAGCAGGAAACGCTTCCCGAGCTGGCTCGGCGTCGTAGAAGCCCAGCACCGCGTACGCCTCGGCAATCCCAGCATGGGCACGCGCGAAATTGGGCGCCCGCTTCACCGCCTCATTCAGGAGTTCTATCGAGCGGCGCAGGCCGTCGTTGGTTCGCTTGTTCCTGAAGAAACGGCCCTTGAGATACAGGTCGTAGGCCTCCGGGTCCGTTGTTCCGCCGCTAGCGGTCGCGCTCTTCCCTGCCCCGAGCCGGCCTTTGAGCGTCTCGACGATGGCGCGCGCGATCTCGTCCTGGATCACGAGTGCGTCCTGCACCTTCCGCTCGTACGTCTGCGTCCACTGCTGGTAACCGTCGGCCACCCCAATGAGCCGAGCCGACACTTTGACGCGGCCGTCGCCGCGCCGCACGCTCCCCTCGAGCACGGACTGGACGCCTAACCGTCGGCCGATCTCGCGCACGTCGAGGTCCTGCCGCCTGAACGCGAACGAGGATGTCCGGGAAGTAACGTGAAATCCCTCGACCAGCGAAAGACTCGTGATCAGCTCGTCGGCGAGACCGTCGGCGAAGTACTCGTGCGCCGTGTCCGCGCTCAGGTTGGCGAACGGCAGGACGGCGATGCTGGCCGCCACGCCATCGCTGTCCGTGTCGACGGCGGCCGGGTGGCCCACCACGCGAGCACCGCAATGAGGGCGACGGCGGCGGCGAGGGCGCCAAGCCACCAACTATTCTGGCGCCGACCGACCCGGGCTCCCGGCGGAGCGGAGCTCGCGCCCAAGTCCAGCGCGACCGCCAGCTCGGCTGCCGTCTGGAACCGGTCCGCCGGCGTGCGGGCGAGCGCGCGCTGAACCGCGGCGTCGAGCGTTGCAGGCACGGTGTCTCGCTCCTTGCGGACAGACGGTGCCGGTTCCGTGAGCCGTCGCGCAAGGATCGCGTGTGTGGTCGGCCCGCTGAACGGAGGCGCGCCGGCCAGCATCTCGTAGACCACGCACCCGAGTGAATACAGGTCGCTCCGTGGATCCACGTCGCGCCGTCCCTCCAGTTGCTCGGGGCTCATGTACTGCGGCGTCCCGACAGCCAGTCCGGTGGCGGTGACACGGTCGGCCGCCGCTTCGCCCACGGCCCGTGCGATGCCGAAGTCGGCTACAAGCGCGTGACCCGACTCGAGGAGAATGTTCTCGGGCTTGACGTCACGGTGCACGATGCCGCGGCCGTGCGCGTAGCCGAGTGCGTCCGCGACCTCGCGCGCGATGCCGAGGGCGTCGGGAATGGGCAGTGCGCCCTGCCGTTCCAGTCGCGCGCGCAACGACTCTCCTTCCACGAACGGCATCACGTAGTAGAGCAGGCCGTCGCTCTCGCCGGAGTCCAGCAGCGGCAGGATGTGCGGATGGCTGAGCCGCGCCGTGGTACGCACCTCGCGCAGGAAGCGTTCGGTGCCGAGTGAGGCGGCGAGGTCGGGGTGAAGCACCTTCACCGCGACAGGGCGGTCGTGCCGGGTGTCGCGCGCGAGGAATACCGTGGCCATGCCGCCGCGGCCGACTTCCCGTTCGACCTCGTAGCGGTCGCGCAGCGCGGCTCGCGTGCGATCGGTGAGGTTTGTCACGGGGGGTATTGTACGGCGGGGAGGTGGGGGGTAGCTACCCTAGGGGCAGCGGGGGTTGGTGTGGCGGTGAGCCAGACGACCATGCTCATGGAGCAGCTCAAAGTTATCACTCAACAGATCAAGCGCATCGAACACAAGCGTCAGCCCCAGCTCATTCCCTCCGCCGAAGTCCAAGGGCTCGTGTAAACGAGGTCGGCCAAGGTCGTCGCCTTCACCCCCGTGCTTGAGATCGACGACATCGCCCCGCTTTCCGAGTGCCTACGACTTTCTCTTGCTGCCGCCTCGTTCCCGGCGCCGGCAACTCCGGCGGCAAGACCAGCCATAAGCGCACCGAAGATGGGAATCTCTATTAAAGCGAGCGTTGAGCCATGCGGCAGTCCGCGCACGCCATCTCCAGCGTGACGCTCTATCACCGCTCGTTCGAGCATCGCGCCGCACCCGCCCAGTGTGAGTTCGCCCATTCCAGCTGCTATTCCTCGCTGAAATAGTCTGTGTCTACACGTTTTACTTCGTACGCCGCAACGCGCGCAACTCCCACGTTGTGTTCGAACATCAGGCCGGCGAGGCGCTCGCCATCAATGAGAACAATTCGCTTCTCGATCTTGTCGACATAAGCTCGAGCGTCTGGTGAAAAGGAGGATGTCGTAATGAAGATCCCCTTTTTCGCCTTCACGCCGTCGAGACTTCCAGCGAAGGATTGGATCTCAGGGCGTCCGACGGTGTTCTGCCACCTCTTGGCTTGAATATGGATTACGTCCAAGCCAAGCTTGTCTTCCTTAATGATGCCGTCGATGCCTCCGTCGCCTGACTTACCTACAGCTTGGCCTGCGTCCTTCAGACTTCCTCCGTAGCCCATCGCAACCAGCAACTGGACGACGAGCTTCTCGAAGAAAGCAGGCGGCATTGATTTCACAAAGTCGAGCAGATCTCCCTCGATCGTCCGCCGCAACGCCAGATATGCAGAGTCGAGTGACTCCTCTGGCGTGTGCGTCGAGTTAGGAGCGGCAGCGGGAGCCGGTTTGGCAGGTTTGGGTGCGTCGCTCCGCTCCTTCCACTCAACGAAGTCAGGATAACGTGCGAGGACAGTGAGATCGATGCGGGCGGGCTTGGCGTCAAGAAGCTCTTTCCCTCTCGGCGTGATCTGATAATGCGCACGCTTAGGCGTTAGAAGGAGTCCGGCCTTCTTCATATACGTTAACGCCCAGCTTACACGATCGGAGAATAGAGTCTTCTGACCAGATGGAACAAGCTCGCCAAGTTCCTCATCTGACACGTTGAAAACGCGGGCAAGCTCATCACGGATTTCGCGGGCACGACGCACTGAGCCGTCAGAGAGCGCGGCCAGTGTCGGCAGCATCGCTGTCTGGTAGTCTGGAATCATGCGGGAATCATATGCTGTCAGGTTGCATCAACGCTTGAATTGATCGTCGGGACTGCTTGCAGCACTGTCCAGAATTCTCGGTCGCCGCGTCCATGCAAGAGGCTTCACTTGGTTGACTGCGATTGCAAGGACAGCCGCGACCCCCAACACCAGCGGAAACAACGACAGCCGCTGCAAGGATGCCTGCCGACAGGCGAAGCAGGTTCTGCCGCACGATGGAAATTGCCAACCTCCTACTCCCGCACCACCGGATAATACCAAACCCGCCGCAACCGCCCCTCCCGCACCTCGTACATCGACATCGCAGCCTGACTCCTGGCGCCCGCCTCCGTTCGCCAATGCGCCCGTTCCCGTATCGAAACCCACGGCCCCAGACTCGATATCGACTCGATCGTAGACCGCGCCGTCGGAATCGAACGGAAATACGACTCCATTCCGCCCTTGAGAGCGTCCCGTCCGCGCGTCTCTACCTGAATCGAATCCCCCACGAGACTCAGCCACACGAAGCCCGTGTCCACGAGCTCGAGCATTGCCGGTACGTCGTGCCGGTTATGCGCCGCCACAAACGCCTTCACGACGCTTTCCGCGTCACCCGCAGTAGCACTAGCGGGGAGTCGCGCTTCCGGCACCTGCTTCACAGGCGTCGCACACGCCGCGGCGCTCATCAGAAACGCGACTCGAAATAAGTATCTGGTCATACCGCTATCTTAACTGCAGGTCCTCTGCACGCGTAGGGTCTATCGTATGCCCCCTGGCCATTCTGTAACACGGTTCGGCCGCTCTGTCCCCTTCCGTTGTTTAACGGTCTCATTCGTCGCAATGACGGTAGCCTTGTGACGGCAACCTCCAGCATCACCTTATCATCGCCCGCGGCGCCCGTGCCTGCGAGCGCCACTGCGCCGTACACGCTGCGCGTGGGCACCGCGACGCTGGCTGGTGATCTTTGGAATCTGGACCTTTCTTGGCCTTCTTTCCGCGACGCAGAGCGCGATATACCTGCTCCACATCGGAAAGCCGGGGGCGGAACGCCTCAAGGATCGCCTTCCTGTGCGTGTCTCCATCCCCGACGAGCTGTCCCGCGCAGTGGTGCCGCACTTCGTCTTGCAGCCACTGGTGGAGAATGCCTTCGAGCACGGCATCGCTCGCAAAGCCGGCCCGGGCAAGGTGGAGATTGCGCCGAGCGCGTCGACGGAATGCTGCTCCTCACGGTGAGCGACGACGCGCCAGGGCTCGCCGGCGGCGACGCGCAATCGGTGCGCGAGGGTGTGGGTCTCTCGAACACGCGCCGCCGCCTGCGCGAGCTGTACGGCTCAATGACGGAAGGTTGAACGCATGCTTCGGATGGACCGGATGCTTCGGATTCGATCTCTATAGCGAGGAGCCTCGCTCGCCAGGCAATCTCTCAGCAACCGCTGCTGTTTTTTTCCTTTGTTAACAAACCTCGGCGCGGCGTACCGTCGCTCATAGTTACATCGGGACGATCCGAAGCATCCGTCCTATCCGAAGCATGCGTACAACCTTTCAGCATTGATGTTCGTCTTGCGAGGCTGGAGAATCCGCTCACCGCGCTGCCCGGGCATCAAGGACAAAAAGGTTGAACGCATGCTCCGGATGGAACGGATGCTTCGGATTTGCTCCGGATAGTTCCTGAGTGACTGTGCGGCCAGTCGAGATCTGAATATTTGATTGAAAAAATGACAGCTAATGTATCTACCGCTCCGGTCAGGCGACCGAGGCTTCCCGCCACAGCGATCGATCCGAAGCATTCGTTCCATCCGAAGCATGCGTCCAACCTTTTGTCATTGATGCTCGACAGCCCTCAACGCCGCGACTACCTCCGGCAGCGCCAGCCGAGCCCACTCGGAGTACATCCTGCCGGATGGATGCAGCCCA
>JACDCM010000280.1 GCA_013817545.1 Gemmatimonadaceae bacterium
GCGCGGGATGTTTGCGGTGCATCGCGTTGGGGACAAGCTGTTCTTCGAGATTCCGCAGAAGGAATTGAGGAAGGACATGCTGATCGTCGGCCGTTACGCACGCGCTGCTGCCGCCGAACCGACGCTACCACAGGGTCAGTTCGGCCAGTACGGCGGTGACCAGTTCGCCGAACGCACGCTTCGCTGGGAGAGAAACGGCAACCGCGTGATCCTGCGCTCGCCTTCATTCAGCATCACTGCCGATACAGCGCTCTCGGTATACCGCGCGGTTGAAGCGTCAAACTACCCGCCAATCATCGCCGCGTTCAACGTGGAAGCATACGGACCTGATAGCGCGGCTGTCGTGGATGTGACGCGGTTGTTCACTACCGCGATTCCGGAGCTTGCGGCGCTTCGCGGCACCGTAGACGCGCAACGTTCGTTCGTCGAGCGCGCGATCGCCTTTCCGGACAACGTGGAAATAGAGGCGACGCAGACAGCTCCGCTGCCGCCGCCAACTGGCAGCGGGCAGGGCGTTCCGCAGCAGCCGGGTGGACAGGCTCGCCCCGCTCAGAGCGTGCTCGCGCACTGGAGCATTGTACGGCTTCCCGAACAGCCGATGCGGCCGAGGCGATTCGACGAGCGGGTCGGATTCTTCTCTATCCGGCAGACTGACTTCGGAACGCCCGAACATCGCTCCGCCGTGCGGCGTTACATCACCAAGTACCGGCTCGAGTGCTCGGAGCGGCGAGAGGGTGATCTCTGTTATCCGAAAAAACCGATCGTGTATCATATAGATCCTTCCACACCCGAGATGTGGAAGTCATTCGTTCGTGCAGGGATTGTCGAGTGGCAGCCGGCGTTCGAGATGGCTGGCTTCAAGGAAGGGATCATCGCGATGGATCCGCCGCCAAACGACCCCGACTGGTCACCCGAGGACATCAGGAACACGGTAATACGCTGGCTCCCATCGACCACCGAGAATGCGGTTGGTCCTCACGTTCACGATCCAAGGACTGGCGAGATCCTGAACGGCTCGGTGCGAATGTTCCACAATATTCTCAATCTGCAGCGGTCGTGGTATTTCACTCAGGCGTCACCGCTTGACCCGCGCGCAAGGCAGTTGCCGTTCCCCGATTCACTCATGGGACGCCTTCTTCAGTTCGTCGTCGCGCACGAGATTGGACATACGCTCGGACTTCAGCATGACCAGATCGGAAGCTCGACGTATCCGGCTGATAGCGTGCGCAGCCGGACCTGGGTTGCGCGAATGGGGCACAGCCCGAGCATCATGGATTATTCGCGCTTCAACTATGTCGCACAGCCGGAAGACAGCATCGCGCTCGCGGATCTCGTTCCTCGCGTCGGCCCGTATGACAAGTACGCGATAATGTGGGGATACAAGCCGATCGATGCGCGCACTTCCGACCAGGAGCGTCCGACGCTCGAGCGATGGGCGCAGATGCAGGACTCTATTCCATGGTACAGGTTTTCCGCCAGCAACGAGTTCGGCGCTACCGGCACGCAAAGCGAAGCCGTCGGTGACGCCGACCCGGTGCGGTCGACGGGCTACGGTTTCCGCAACATTCGGAGGGCCATCGGCTACATCGCCAGCGCGGCAACCATACCCGGCGAGGATAACAGCGACCTCCGCGAGCTATACGACCGGACGGTGAACCAGTGGGCCACCGAGGCGAATCACGTCGCCACTCTCATCAGCGGCGGCACCGTGCAGTACAAATCGGGAAGCCAGGCCGGCCCGGTATATGTTCCAATGCCGCGCGCGCGGCAGGCCGAAGCAGTGCGCTTCATCAATCAGAATGTATTCGCGACGCCGGACTATCTCATCCGTCCCGAGATTGGCGCGAGAATCGAGGCGCAGGGTATGATCCGGCGCATCAACGCGGCGCAGGCGCGCGTGCTCAACACCGTTCTCGATGACGGCCGGCTGAATCGCCTGCTTGAGCAGGAGGCGCTGGCGCGCAATCCATCGGAGGTCTACCTGCTCTCCAGGATGCTCGATGACGTACGGCGCGGGGTGTGGTCGGAGCTGGCGGCTGCGCGACCTCGAATCGATGCTTACCGGCGTGAACTGCAGAATGATTATCTCTCGCTGATCGACGGGAAGATCAACCCGCGGCCTGCGGCTACACCGGCTGTGCCGGCTCCGCAATTCGGCCCTCCACGGATACCGCTGTCCGGCGACGCGCAGTCACAGCTGCGTGGTGAGATCGCAACTCTTCGCGGAGAAGTGCAGCGTGCGATTGCGCGCTCCGGCGACCGATCGACCCAGCTTCATCTTCAGGGTGCAGTGCACAGGATTGACGAGATTCTGGATCCCGGAAAATAAAACCGGTCTCGCACCTCCGAGCTGCGTGCGCCGGAGCCGGTTGGCGGTTTTCAGGCGCGTCGATGGCTGGACGCCGCAGCCGCGCTCTCTGGAGACACTATTTCAAGACAGGAGTGTAGGTTTGCGTGAGACTTACACTCCACAACTCCGACGATGCCTGATCAGAACGACGACAACACGCTGGATGACGACTTCGATGATCTGGCCGATCATGAGGAATTCCCGAGCAACGCATCTGCCGATACCGAGGCGGATGTTGCCTGCCCATACTGCGGCGAAATAGTCACTATCGGGCTCGATCCTGGAAGCGGCACCAATCAGGAGTACGTGGAGGACTGCCAGGTCTGCTGCCGCCCATGGGCGGTGCGCGTGCATTACGACGAAGAGGGGACGGCGGGGGTGTGGCTGGAGCCCGAGCAGGGAGGTTAGCCGGCGGGTTCAGTACTAGCACTAAGCTCCCTCAATCGCCCCCCGCAATACTCGCACTGGAATGCCGCCGTTCTTCGTGGCCAGTACGGTTTCGAGCGGAATTCCAACCTGGCGATCGAGAGACTCGTCGGCCGATAGCAACGCGAGATTCCATCCTTCCAGCTTCCGCCGAGCGACGTTGCCGAGCTGCGCATACAGATTTCTGAGCCGGTCGCGGTCACCCACGCGGACGCCATACGGCGGATTCGTGATCAACCAGCCAGGCCGCGAGGGCGGTTCGATCGCCGACAGCGCGCGTCCACTGAACACAATGTCGCTGGCAACGCCCGCGCGCTCGGCGTTCGCGATGGCAGCAGCGATCGCTCCAGCATCGCGGTCGGAAGCCAGGATGGGTGCGGTCGCTGAGGGAAGCATCGCGCCACGCGCATCGGCCACTATCGCGTCCCACTTGCCGGTGTCGAACTCGGGCCAGTTGAAGAATGCAAAACTCCGTGTGCCCCCTTCGGGCCGCAACCCGGGCGCGATCCGACGCGCCATGAGTGCAGCTTCGATCGCTATCGTTCCCGCGCCGCACATGGGGTCGAGAAGGGGGAGCTCCGGATTCCAGCCGCTTGCTCTCAACAGAGCGGCAGCGAGCGTTTCACGCAGCGGCGCCTTAACCGTCGCAAGCCTGTAGCCGCGCATGTGCAGAAGATCGCCCGACGTGTCGGCGCTGATCGTGACCACGTCTCGAAATACTCGCACCACAATCAACGCCTGCGTCTGCGAGACCTCGTCATCTTCCGAGCCATCTACAGTGAGCGCGCCAACACTTCCCAGGCGGGCGTCAATCGCGCCGGCCACGCGTTCGGCGACCGCATCCGAGTGATACAAGCGTGACTTCTTGCATGTCACCCGCAGCCGGACGTCCGCGCCCCGCGAGAGAAAGCGATCCCAGGGCTGCTGTTTGGCGTGACGCTCCAACTCCGCGAAGCTCCGGGCGTGGAACTCACCAATGCGGGCGATAACGCGGCTTGCGGTGCGCAACCAGAGATTGGCGCGGCCGACATCATGCAACGTTCCGGAGAATGCAGCGCCTCCCTCTACCGCGCGCGCTGCGATGCCCAGCTCGTGCAGTTCAGCCACCGCAAGCTGTTCCAGCCCCGGCGCGGTAATGGCGAAAAGAGACAGCGGTGCTGTCTTTGCAAGCCGTTTTTGCCTGGGCGATGGTTTGATCGAGGGCTTGTCCGCGGGCTCCGGAATGAATCCGCTGGTCGGCCGACGCCTGCGCCCGCCCGTCTTCACTTCTTCCTCCGCCACTCCTGTGTGTGCGCGAATGCGAGAGTGTCGTCCGCATATTTAATCGCGAAGCGTTGCAAAGTTGCCGTGGAGGCGGTGAGCAGTATGCGGCCATTAATGATCTCGTGCGCGATGAGAAACTTCTTCTCGCGCAACATGCGCTTGAGCCACTCCTCGTCCAGCGATCTCATGCGGACGTGGTCGTCTTCTACCCAGATTCGGCTGAAGGTATGCGCGCCAATCAGGTGAGCCTCGAGCATCTCGTTCAGCTTCCCCTGTTCCTGACGCGGCTGGATATCCAGAAAGACGAAGTCTCGCAAACGGACGAGATGCGCACTGAACTGAGCCGTCTTTCCTTCGGCAGTGTGCGTGAGCGAATACCCATCGTCTCCGGAGCGCGCGAACTTCCACGCGGCGGGTGTCTTGCTGTCTTCCACACCAACCCAGGCACCGATAAGCCTTCTGTCGACGAAGAGGTCAGCGTCGGTGTACAGCGGGTGCAGTGATGGGACGCAGGCGCCGGCGAGCAGAAGCGCGAGTAGGGTTCGGGAGCGAAGTTGGGGCATGGATAGGATTGCGGATTACGGATTGCGGATAAACTGCGAGTTGCGTTTTGTTGCTGTGCGCATGGGTTTGCGCTGGCCTTTTACGGCTGGGCGCTTGACCGAAGGCTTCGTCTCCTCAGCCTTTGGCAAATCCAGACTGCGCCACAAATACCATGACGCAATGGTGCAGTGCGGACGCCACCGCGCAGCGAAAATCGCCAACTGCCGCGGCGTTGGCATCTTGCGCATCATGTAAGCGAGCTGAATGGCCTTCCGAACGCCAAGATCGAGCTCCGGAAGGACGTCGGGCCGGCCGAGCCGGAACATCAAGAACATCTGCGCCGTCCAGCGGCCTACACCTTTTACACCGGTGAGGGCTGCTATGATCTCGGTGTCGTCGAGATCCTGAAGGGTGTCCATTGGGAGCGCACCCGATTTCGTTCTCCCCGCGAGGTCGTAAAGGTAAGCACTTTTCTGCCGCGACAACCCCACCGAACGAAGTGTCTCTGGCGGAGTTGACAGCAGCTCGTCGGGAGTCGGAGTCCGCGCCCCGTACAATGCGTGAAAACGAGATAGTATCGTCGACGCGGCCTTGGTCGAGAGCTGCTGATAAACGATCGCGCGCGCCACTGCATCGAAATGCGTCCCCTCACTCCGCGTCTCAAAACGGCAAGGGCCAACTCGCTCGATGAGCGCAGCGAGCCTGGGATCGGAGCGCTTGAGATGTCGGACTGCGGAGCGATGCATGGAGTTGGGAAGCGGGAGGGGGAATGCGGGGCTTCGGAAATATAGTGCCGCCGGTGTAATGAACGTGCGCATCGCAGCGTCGCCCGGACGACTACTCGGGACAATCCATTTATTCGTTCTATCCAAAGCATGCGTACAACTTTTAAACATTGATGCCCACTATTAGCCGCGAAACGAGCTTCAAAGTTCGAGGTTGGAAGTGATCCTCTGGATAGAACGGATTACACGGATCAAACGGGTCGATCCTGAATGACAAGACAGCGGCTGCGGACGCCAACCTTGTTTATATTTTTCGTTCCGGTGTCACCGAAACTCCAGCTTGGCAAGACGCTCGAGTCCCTCCAGAGCCAGAGGCAGATCACGCCGGCCGAAG
>JACDCM010000281.1 GCA_013817545.1 Gemmatimonadaceae bacterium
CAGCTATGTAGTGCACGTACTGCGCATATGGCTCCAGCCCGGGATCATAGCCCATGACGCGCAGAAAATACTCCGCGAAAGTGGTCGCTATTGCCCCGAGGGCCGCGGCGCGAATGATTACCAGCTCGGACCAGCCGAAGAGAAAGGCGGCGAGCCGGCCCCAACCCTCCCTGAGAAAGACGTAAATTCCACCGGTCTCCGGTAATGCTCCCGCAATCTCGGCCAGAGTGAGCGCGCCGCACAGAGTCACGATCCCCGCTATCACCCAAACCGACATCAGCGGCAGTGGCCCTGGCAGTCTGTCAGTTATTGCCGCCGGGGAACGAAAAATCCCCGACCCGATGGTAGATCCCACCAGTATCGCAATGGCACTCCAAAGACCGATTTTGCGTGGGAGCGTGGACATTCTGGGATGTGGAGTGGGAGACGGTTTCGGGAGTGGGAGTCGGGCCAGGAATCGGGAATCGGGAAGCGGAATAGTCCCCGGAATGGTAGGGGGGCTATTGAGCGTCAGCAATGTACACACCCTTAATTGCGCTTTCCGCTTCCCGTTTCGCGATTCCCGATTCCCGATTCCCGTTTCGGGCGTTGACCGAGTCGAGCGCGCACAGCACTTTTCACCCGCTTCTCATTCCCCACAAGGTATCCATCTAGATGGAATCACACACGCCGCGCGGGCCGACGCTGCTTCGGCGCCTCTCCTTTGCCGCGCTATTCATAGCGTTCTCGCACATCCTGTTCGGAGCGGTCGTTCGTATCTCCGGATCCGGAATGGGTTGCGGCGATCACTGGCCGAAATGCTACGGGGACTGGTTTCCGCCGCTCACTGAGCCAACGCTGGTTATCGAGTGGACGCACAGACTACTCGCCGCAATCCTTATAGCGGTGCTTGGGGCACTTCTCCTGGCGGCGTGGACGCGGCGAAGCGAGATCGGGGTAGGAGGGCGCGGCGGCGTTTTTCGCACGGCTGCCTTCGCCACCGTGATGGTGGTGGCCACTGCGCTCTTCGGCGCAGTTACTGTAAAACTCGGGAATGTCCCGTATGCGACCGCCGGTCACTGGCTCCTGGCCACAGTTCTGATTGCTGCGCTCGCGGCCACCGTCATTCGGGCGGGTGGTCTAGGTGGGCGCAGCGCCCGGGTTCAACCGGCGACTACCAGGATCGCAAGAAGCGCCTATGTCGCCGCGGGGATAACTCTCGCAGCCATAATGCTGGGCGGATTGACCGCCAAAATTCCGGGTGCGAACGTCGCCTGTCAGGGATTTCCGCTGTGTCGAGGCGAAGTGATCACGGCCGGCGGCGCACTGCATACACATGTCGCGCATCGAATCGTGGCATTGTTGCTCTTGCTGCACATTTCCGGAATGGTCATGGCATCGAGAAAGCGAAGCGAGGCGGCTGTTGTGGTGAACGCTCTGAGAGTCACGTTGGCGCTCATCGTCCTGCAGATCCTGCTCGCGGCCGCGATGGTGGAAATGCATCTGCCTCCACACCTACGATCGTTGCATCAGGCGGTAGGTGTCGCGATATGGCTCTCCGCCTTCACGCTTGCGTACCTGGCGCGCATTGCGTCCGGAGGATCGTCTCTTTCGCCGCGTATCGAAGCTGATACCACGAGCATTCCGCCCCGAGACGTTGCGCACGGAGCCCCGATTTGACGTTTGCCGACGGCACCGCCTCACGGGGCGAGCGCCAGAAGAGTCTTCCCTCCCCCGCATCGCTTCGTCCATTGCTGCCGCGCATTCGGCCGCATGCGGGAGCACTTGCGCTGGCCGGCCTGTTCCTCGTGCTCAGTACCGTCGCGGGACTCGCCTTTCCACAAGTCGTGAGACACTTGATGGACGCAGCCTTCATCGAGAAGGATGGCGTGTTGCTCGACCGGATCGCTCTTGGCCTCCTCGGACTGTTCGCGGCACAGGCGCTTTTCAACTTCGCGCAGGTATACCTGCTCAGTTCTACCGCCGAACGCGTTATCGCCAGGCTCCGTGAAGATCTCTTTGCGAACCTCGTAAGACTCTCACCCGGTTTTTTCACTGAGCGCCGAACTGGAGAATTGACGAGCCGACTGTCGTCTGACGTGACGATGCTTCAGTCGGTGTTGAGTCACCAGCTATCGGAGTTCGCCCGGCAGACGCTGTACCTCTTCGGCGGCATTGCGTTGCTGCTATTTACGCACACGCAATTGACGGTGACGACGCTCGCGGTAATCCCCTTCATTGTGGGAGCCGCCTGGTGGTTCGGACGGGCGCTCCGGCGGGCAAGCACAGGCGTGCAGGACAAAATCGCTGAGGCAATGGGTACCGCCGATGAGGCGTTCGCTCAGATACGAACGGTGCAGAGCTTCACGCGCGAGGCCGAGGAAACGAGACGATACGGCTTGCACCTGGTGGATGTTGTGAAGGCCGCGATTCGCCGATCGCTCATCCGTGGCGCCTTCTTTGGATTCATCACTTTCGCCGCGTTCGGTGGCGTTGTTGCGGTGCTCTGGCAGGGCGGCCGCCTTGTCCTGCAAGGAGTGCTGACAGCCGGCTCAGTCGTATCGTTCCTGTTGTACGCGATAACCGTGGCGGCAGCCGTTGGTACACTGGCGTCACTTTTCGGGAGTTATCAGGAGGCAGTTGGTGCCGCCGTCAGGGTTTTCGAGCTTCTCACGGCGGCTCCAACGGTTGGAGAGCCCGTTTCCCCTGCGCCTCTCCCAAGGCAGCTCCGTGGTGAGGTGACGCTCGAGCGCGTGTCCTTCGCTTACTCGCCAGCTCTACCTGACGCGCTTCACGAGCTCACGCTGCGGATTGCGCCGGGAGAGGTTGTCGCACTGGTCGGGCCTTCGGGGGCCGGCAAGACCACCGTCGCTTCACTAGTCGTCCGCTTCTGGGATGTCACAGGCGGCCGAATCATGCTCGATGGGATCGATATCAGACAGCTTTCCCTGGCGGATCTGCGTGGCTCAATCGGCATGGTGCCTCAGGAGCCGGCGCTCTTCAGCGGAACTGTGCGAGAGAACATCGCATACGCCCGCGAAGCGACGGATCAGGAAGTGGAGGCGGCGGCGCGCGCGGCGCATGCAATGGAGTTCATCGAGAGGCTGGCACTGGGAATGGAGACTCGCGTTGGAGAGCGCGGCGTGAAGCTTTCCGGCGGGCAGCGACAGCGACTGGCAATCGCGCGGGTCTTTCTCAAGAATCCAGCTGTTGTGATCCTGGATGAGGCCACATCGAGTCTGGATAGCGAGAGCGAGCGCCTCGTAGGCGAGGCGATGGAAGACCTGCTGCGCGGCCGGTCAACTTTGATTATCGCGCACAGATTGAGTACGGTGCGGAGGGCTGACCGGGTCGTGGTGATCGATCAGGGCCGCGTCATCGAGGAGGGAAGTCACATGGAGCTCCTCGCGCAGGGCGGCGTATACGCTCGACTGTATCGGGGCCAGTACCTTGAGGTGGGCGGCAGCGAGTAAATCTGTACCTGAGGTACAGTTTGCAGTTCCTGACCACAGGAACTCCTTCAAAATGTCGATGCATCCGGTCCAACGTTCGTCAGATGCACGGTGTAAGCCTGTTTCCGTACTCGATAGCCACTAAAATCGCACCACCAGCCCTGTCGGCTTGGCCGCATCTACGCTGACGGTTGTGTCACGCTGGCCGAGTCTGGGGTGCCATGCGAAAAGGCGATATCGGCCTGGCGGAACATCGTCGAGCTGAAAGCCACCCGTCGCACCAGTAACTGTGAAGTACGGATGGTCGAAAACCTGTATCCACCCGCGCATCCACGAATGCAGGTCACTTCGTACAAGCACGCGTCCGGAGCGCTTTAGCACCGTTTCGACAGGCACCACGGCGCCCGCGTCATGCTGCAGAACGGTTTCAATAGTCCTGCCATTGGAAGCAGACATGAACCGCGTGCGGTGCTCGATCGCATCGTTGCTAAGGACGTTCAACATTCCGCCCTTGATAGCCGCCTGTACGCGCGGCTCAAATCCACAACGAGCACTCGCGATTGTAAAACGCCGAGTGTCTGGGAGCGGCTTGCCCGCCCTCGCATCATCGAGCCATACGACTACGTCGGCAACACGTCGTCCGCTACCGTGGATAAGCGGAACACGAATGGTGCCGGTGCCACACTCGTCCGAGCCCTCTGGTAGCTCGACAGCAGTGTCGGTCGCGACATCGCGCACCAATTCCACTGTTCCGGTTATGCTTCCGCCGTTGCGCACCGAGCTTTCCTGGTAGGGCATGCGTGCGATCTCCAGCGCAGCGGCGCCGGTCACAGCGTCTGGCTCACTGGCGGCCGAGTCAGGATCTGGCTCGCCGCAGGCAGTTACGGAAGACAGTAGCGCAGCAAGCAGCGCGATCTGCTTGCGCATGGCAGCGCGGGAGCCGTTTCCGATGCGAATGCCCTTGTTGGCGCCAATGCTGGTAGCAGCGGTAATTATCAGTCTCAGCCAGGAGTAATGTTTGGTGTCGCGCGCGGTGCATGTCGCAAGCGACGGGCCGGTGAGACGGACTTCCGGCGCGGAATCCGAATCTGCCTGAACAAAATCTGTTTCGGGCGCGGGCTCGGCCGCCGCGTTCCGGCGCGTGCGCACGACCGCGGAGATCCTGATACGAAGCTTTCTTCTCAGCGGTGCATTGCGGATTGCGGATTTCCCGCTATCGATCACTGGTGACCGATTTGGTTCACGTGTCTCGCACTCCGGGTTCTGATGACTCTGCTTTGCCGGCTGACTCCGTTCCTTGTTTTAACCGCAACCATGGCTTGCTCCTCGCTTCCCATTATCGGGCGCGCGAAGCGCCAGGTTTGGTCGTTCGCCGCCCCCTGGGATATGAGGAGCACGGAAAGCGTCAAGGCGCACGGCGCGTCACTCGATGGGATCGTTTCAGGCTGGATAACGCTGGATAGTCTGACCGGGGAGCCGACGTCGCAGTTCGCTGACTCGCTGTTCGCGCCGATCCCGTCTGGAACTGAAAAACTAATGCTTGTGACCTCCTTCGCAGGCGAGCGCTTTCATCCAGAGACAATTCGAGGACTCGCAGCCGCTCCCACGCAACTCGCGCGGGTCGCGAACGACATTGGGCAGCGGGCGTCCGTCGGTGGGTTTGAAGGGATCGTGATGGATTTTGAACAACACGTCCCAGCCGACCTCCCAGCACTCATCGCTGTCACGCGCGCAATTCGCGACGCGGCGCACGCGCGCGACATTCGGCCGGTTGTGTTGGCAATTCCACCGGGCGATACCGCTGCCTATCCGGGGCAGCCGCTGGCTGGCGCGGTGGACATGCTGATGATCATGCTGTACGACGAACATTGGGCGTCCTCCCCGCCGGGGCCAATCGCGTCTCCCGAGTGGGTTCGGAGGCAGCTCGGGCTCCGTGTTGCTGAAGTAGGCGCCGGACGGCTGGTGGCCGGGCTGCCACTTTACGGATATCTCTGGCGCCGCGACTCCACTGGGCGGTCATCTCCCGCACCTTCGAACTCGACGCCTGCTCTTACAGGTTATTCCGGCGAGACGGTGAGCTTTGAGGACGCGCAAGGCTTCGCGGCGGCAGCGGGTCTCTCGCTGGAACGAGATCCGTCCTCCGGGTCATTGCGGGCCGCACGTCCGCTGGTCTGGGAGTTGTGGGTAACGGACGCGGAACTACTACGCGCACTTGTAGACGAGGCCGACGACGCGGGAGTGCGCCGCATTGCTCTTTGGCGTTTGGGG
>JACDCM010000282.1 GCA_013817545.1 Gemmatimonadaceae bacterium
GTGTGGTCCGAATTCTTGGCTGCCTGGAGGATGTGCTGGCACATGGCATCGTCAGCTGCATCGTAGCCGTGCTCCTCCAGCCAGCAGCGGACGTTGGAAAGACCGGAGGACGGACCCACCTCGATTCTCTGGCCAAGACCAAAGTCTCCCGCAGGCACCGCGGAGTAAACACGATCCGCGAGCCACGAATGTCCTTTGTTCCTCGCCTTGATTATCGCCGCGGCGTGCACGCCAGTGGCCGTCCGGAACGCATCCTCACCCATAACCGGATAACTGGCAGAGATGGGAATGCCAGTACAACGCGAGGCTAGTCCAACGTAGTCCGGCAGCTTGCTGAGATCGTGCTGGTGCACTCCGAGCATGCTCAGATTTATGAGTAGGAGATCCATTTCGGCATTGCCGACGCGCTCTCCGATCCCCATCGCGGTGCCATGCACGCGGTCTACTCCAGCTTCGACGGCGGCCAGGCAATTCGCCAGCCCGAGCCCTCGGTCGCGATGACCGTGCCAGTCCAGCAGGACGCGCTCTCCGCTCGGGGCGATGATGCTGTCTTTGACAAAGCGCACAAGCGCACGAACTCCGCCAGGTGTCGCGTGCCCGACGGTATCCGCGATACAAAGTCGCTTGGCGCCCCACCGAATTGCGTTCGAGTACAGCGCGGTGAGAACGTCTGGCGATGCGCGCGTCGTGTCTTCGGTAACGAAGAAGACCGGAAGGCCTTCGCTGACGCAGAACTTGACGGCTTGCTCGGTGGCACGAAGCATCTTGTCGAGGGTCCAGTCTTCCGCGTATTGGCGGATGGGAGACGAGCCGATGAAAGCGGCGACCTCGAGTGGAATTCCGGTCTCCTGAGAGATGCGCGCTATCGGCTCAATGTCGGCAACCACCGTGCGCGCCGCGCAATCGGCGGCGATGGGAAGCTTCTGATCCGCGATCTCTCGAGCGACCGCGAGGGTGTCGGCGTACGCTCGCGCGCCCGCCCCCGGAAGGCCGATGTCCGCGGACTGAATGCCCAGGTCAACCATCAGGTGGAGCAGCCGGAGCTTGTCCTCGACAGGTGGATTGATAACCGACGGGCACTGCAAGCCGTCCCGAAGCGTCTCATCGTTGAGATCCACGCGGCTTTCCGCCCAGTTGAAGGCTGGGGAAACTGCATTCCAATCGTATATGAGGTCGCGTTCGTGCATTCGTTCCGGTAGGCGGAATTCCGTTCGGCAGCCGGAATGTAGTTTGGATTGTCCCCTCTTGCCATTTCGAGTTGGCCGGGTCAATTGAGAGTGTGAGCGACAGCCATCCGATGCTGAAATTGTGGCGCGAGCCTGCAGTCATGGAGGCGAGGCAAAGGATCGCGACACGCCATTCCGAGATCGTGCGACAACAAATTGCCATTTCGGAGATTGCGGCTCCCACCGGAGAGGAAGGTGACCGGGGCGAGTGGATCGCTAGGCGATTTCGTGCGCTTGGCCTCGCCGAAGTGCGGCGTGATGAGGCAGGCAACATCATAGGGCGGCGGCGCGGCGTCATGAACCAATCGGCGGTGGTCGTTTGCGCGCATCTCGACACGGTGTTTCCGCGAACAGTTCCCGTAAGAGTGCGCCAGGAAGGTGAGGTCCTGATCGGCCCAGGCATCGGCGACAACGGCAGAGGTTTGGCGGCAATGCTGGCAGTCGCGGAAGCGATAGATGGGGAGCGACTGCGGACGCGAGGGCCCATCGATTTTGTGGCGACAACCGGAGAAGAGGGCACCGGTAATCTGCGCGGCGCAAAGTATCTTTTCGAGAACGCGGCCCGTGAAGCTCGCGCCGCTATCATCGTCGATGGTCCAGGAGATGAACGGATTGTGACACGGGCCCTGGGATCGCGGCGATATCGCATCACCTACCGCGGACCAGGCGGCCACAGCTGGACGGCATTCGGGACACCGAACCCAGTGCACGCGGCTGCGATAGCCGCTGCTCGCATGGTCTCGATTCGGTTGCCGACTTCCCCACGCACTACGCTATCGGTAGCGCGCATAGGCGGCGGTCTGGCGGTGAATGCGATTCCCGGTGATGGGTGGATCGAGGTTGACCTTCGATCCTCCTCCGCAGCCATCATCCAGCTGCTGGACCACGAGATCCGCGATGCCGCGCGTTTTGCGGCAGTTGATCAAAACGAACGCCGCGCGACGGGAACGCCACGACTCTCCTGCGAGATCGCAGTTATCGGTGACCGGCCATGCGGCGAGACATCGCCCGATCACCCATTGGTGCTTGTCGCCGCGGAAGCGACGCGTCTAATACAACGCGAACCGGATTTGGCGGAAGCCTCCACTGACGCCAACGTGCCGATCAGCCTGGGTATACCTGCTATCGCGATCGGCGGCGGTGGACGCGGAGGAAACGCGCACACGGAAAGCGAGTGGTACAATGGCGAAGGCGGTGCAGCGGGAATCTCGCGTGCGCTCGGAATTGTTCTCGGATCCGCGTCCTAGGCTCCTGTCCGGAAACCGTAACGGCGGATTGTTCACGGGCGATTGATGTGCAAGCGTTGCGATCTCGCTCGTCTGCTATGATGTAGCGGCTCCGGGAACGACGTGCGCAGAGAGCGTATCACCTCGGAGCGCTCAATTTGTCAACAATTGTGAAAAGGAGCTCCCATGGTTGCCAGCCTGCCGCCCGCTAGTTCGCCACGCCATACAAACCTCTCGCGGGATGGGCAAACTGTCTTCGCGGATGATGAACAGCGCACCCTTGCAGCATGTTACGCGATTTCCATTTCACTTGCCGCCATGTGGATTCTGACCGTTCAGCTGGCCCCGATGGTGGATCGGTCCGGTTTCGTGACAGCCGAGCGGCCGCCTGTGATCGTTGATTTTCTCCCAACTTTGCCACGGGTAATCGATGTCATCCCGCCTCGCAGCGGGGGCGAGAGCTACGTGCGCAAGCCGCGAGCGGAAAGCGGTACGCTGTCCACGAGCGCGGGGGAGCTTTTCGGAGACGCCGGCGCTCTGGTGGGGGATGCGTTGAATAGTCTGCGCAACGTTGCTATCTCAAGGCCGGAAGAACGCGCGGGCTCTGCGGGTAAGGCAGTTCTCGCATATGGCGCGGGTGGTGTTACTTCGCGAACGCCCGGAATGGGACGCATGGGGGCGGAGAAGCAGGTGGGAATCGGCACGGTTCGCGGCGCGGGATTAGCGCGCACTCAAACGACCCTCTCGCTGCCGCCCGTAATCGTAGCTGCTCCTGGCTCCACCGGCGTGCGTAACGGTCAGGCTCTTGGAAACGCTGTGCGAAGCCGCGAGGCGCAGCTACAGAATTGTTACGAGCGTGAAGGGCTGGTTCGCAATCCCGACCTCGCCGGTTCCATAACCGTAGCGCTAACGATTGCGGGAAGCGGACACGTATCGGGGGCAGAGATATCGCGACGCTCATGGGTGGGCGCTGGAATCACCGAGACGGAGCAATGCATTCTGGCGGTAACGCGTAGATGGAAGTTCCCGGCGTCCACGGAGCGAAGCGCGATCTACGAGTTTCCTCTGAGCTTTACCGCTGGCCGTTGACGGCGACGCAGGAGGCGAGGAGCGTTATCCGCGAAACAGTCTGGGAAAGCGAATAAAGCTCTCAACCGCTCATACCCGCTTCCCACCTGCGACTCCTACTCCGCACGCACCTCCGAGTGATCTCCGAGCGTCACCTCGCCCTTTACTCCCTCTACCAGTGCATCGTCACCGACCATCGACTTCGTCAGCACCGAACGCAGGACTTTTGACCTGGTGCCAATGACCGTGTCGCGAATCACGGACTGCTCGACCGCGCTTCCCGCACCTATCGACACGTTCGGACCTATGGTCGAACCCGTCAGCGTTACGCCTTCCTCTATGTAAACCGGGTCGACGATCGTCACACCCGGCACTGTTTCGGGCTTGTTAGCGCGGCCTTTCTCAAGCATGGCGCGATTCGTGTCGAGCAACGTGTCCAGCTTCCCTGCATCGTACCAGCCCTCGACATCGATCACTCTGATCTTCGCGCCGTTATCGATCATGTACTGGAAAGCATCGGTGAGAAAGTACTCGCCCATGTTCGCAGGCTGTTTCATCACATGATCGATACCTTCGTATAGAAGCTTCCAGTTCCTGATGAAGTAAAGGCCAATATTCGCGCGCTTGGAAATAGGCGTCTTCGGCTTCTCGACAATCTGCGTCATGTTCCCAGCGCTGTCAGTCACGACTACCCCGAAACGCTGATAGTCTTCCACTTCCTTGACCCAGATAATCCCGTCTGCATCACTGTTCTTTATTACCGATAGGTCGGTGTCGAAGATCGTGTCGACGAAGATGATAAGGACTGGCTGATCAACGTACGGCCGCGCGAGCTCGACAGCCGAAGCCGTACCGTTCTGCACAACCTGTTCGACGAAGACAGCGGGAAACCCATACTGGCTTCGCGTGAATTCCTCGACTTTGTCCTTGAGATGTCCGGTGATGTAGACGATCTGCTCGACGTTTCCCAGCTTCTGCAGATCGTCGAGGATGTACGACATCACGGGCTTTCCCGCGACCTTGAGCATCGGCTTCGGCGTGACGTGCGTGTGTGGCCTGAGTCGCGTACCCTTGCCCGCGAGCGGAATTATTACTTTCATGGCGCGCTGGTGCCCTCTCGTCCGTATCGGTCACTGAGTCTTACCACGTCGTCCAGGTGCGGTGTCGATGCCTCGAGCACATCGCAGTCGGTAACAGCTTCGAGCTGATGCACGGTGTTGGGGGTGTTACGGTACGCCTGCCCTGCCACCAATTGCACATCCTTCAGCACTCCGCCCTCCTGCACACGGTAGGTCAATTCGCCCGACAAAACATAAATCGTTTCATCTTTCTGGTTGTGATACTGCACCGAAAGCGCTTGCCCCGCCTTGATATGCAAAATCTTTCCGACGTACAGTTCGGTATGCGCCCAGATGATCTCGTGTCCCCATGGTTTGGACACCCTGGTCACTTCCCCTCGTCCGCTCAAACGCGCCTCCTTTAAGAACGTAAATATACGTGAGAGGATTGCGGATTGCGGAGGAACTGCGAACTGCTGTGGTTGTAGTCCGCAATCCGCAATCCGCAATGTACCTGCCTCGTCAGCCCTGCTCACAGAAAAGGCACACTTTCTGCCCTCCTCATTGTCATGCTCCTCGCACCAAGCCACTTACCTCGGCTCGCAGCCACTGTAAGCCTTTTTACCAAGTACGGACTCAAGGATTTTGCAGTCGGTCAGGGTCTACGTGTCATTGCGCCCGAAGAGTTCACGGACGACGAGAACGAGCAAACCGACGTCGCCGAGCGCGCGACTGCGTTTCGTAAGCGTCTCGTCGAGCTTGGACCCGCATTCGTGAAACTCGGCCAGGTTCTCTCTACCCGTCCTGACCTCCTTCCTGACCCGTACATCGCAGAGCTCGAACACCTCCAGGACAATGTGGGACCAATCCCGCTTTCGGAGGTTGAGGATCTGATACAGAGCCAGCTGGGAGGCCGGTTGAGCAAGCTGTTCGCATCGTTCGATGAGAATCCGATCGGCACAGCCAGTCTCGGTCAGGTGCACGCCGCCGAACTTCGCGATGGACGCGCTGTGGTGGTGAAAGTCCAGCGGCCAGGAATTCGAGACCCGCTAGCGCAAGACATGGAGTTTTTTCATGAGGTTGCCGAGTTTCTCACGGCG
>JACDCM010000283.1 GCA_013817545.1 Gemmatimonadaceae bacterium
CAATGTTCATGCCGGTATAGTTGGCGAAGTAGCGCCAGGACGTGTGCCAGGCCACGACTGGCTTTCCCCTGATTTGGGCAAGCAGCGGGGCCCAACGTGCTCGCGCTGCATCGAGCCGCTTCTCGAACGCCTCGAGGTTCCGTGCATACTCACCCGCCCCAGCTGGATCCAGCCGGGTAAAGGTTTCCTTGTACAGGCGCGCAATGCGCTTGCCGTTTTCGGGATCGAGCCAGTAGTGTGGGTTTCCAAGGGGATGCACATCGCCCTGTGAACGGTCGACGCGTCCAGTTGCCTGGTCAAGCACCGGAATTGCCTTCGAGACGTCGAGATGACCGGATCCGCCCGGCTTTATGCGAACATTCCGCGCGCCGTCGATCAGAATACTCATCCAGCCGATCTCCAGGTCAAGACCGACAAAGGCGAAGACATCCGCATCTCGCAGTTGCAGCACGAAGCTCGGCTTCGCCTCAACGAAGTGTGGATCCTGATAGCCGGCGCTGATCGCCTTTGCCGTGATGCGGTTTCCACCCACCTGGTGTGCAATGTCATGCAGGTCGGTGGTGCTTGTTACCACTTTGAGCTTCTTCTGGGCAGCCGTGGTATCCGCCAACGCCAAAGACGCGGCGAGCAGCCACCAGGCAGACGCAAATGATTTTTTCATATGAATTACTCTCCCGGCGCTTGCGCCGCAGATTTCAGAATGGGTGAGGCCGGTGCGGTCCAAGCGCAAACGTCGCCTGGATGAGGATGCGATTGAGCCCGCCACCATCACCGGACGGATTCGTTCTTTCGAAACCGGCCACGAGCTTGGAAAATTCGCTTGGGAAAAAAGTCAGATAAGCTGACGCGGCGGAGAAAGTCTCGCCCTCCGCTTCGGGATCGCGAAGCCAGTCGAAGCGGCCCCCAACGAATGTGCGGCGCGCTACCTGATAGCGCGCGAACGCGTACGCACCGTCGAAATTGCGGACTGGCCCATCATACACCGTCACCACCCCCGGGTTACGGCGTATAGGCGGCGATTCGTCGTTCAATTGACGAAAGTATTCCGTCTGGAAAATGAACGACTTGTATAGGCCCTGCTGCAGCGGGCGCCAACGAAAAGTGAAATCGGCGCCAACCAGGCTCTGCCGCACATTCACTGCCGTCGCATCACCTGGTAGCCCACACGGAATCTGTTCGCCAGGATCATCAAACCCGAAGCAATCCACACCCTGCGCTTGTTTGCCTGTCGCCGCGCTCGCTGACAGCTCGATGTTCGTCGCTTCGGAAATATCCCAGTAGTTGCGCAATCGCGCGGAGTATCCAAGCCCGCTCAAGCTCTTGTTCGCGGGCTCGGCAGCTACTGGTTCGGCGCGGCCCTCCTCCTCCTCCTCGTGCCCATGTGCTTCGCCGCCGAGCCTGTCTATCGCCGTTACCAGTACTTCCTGATAGAACCCGAACGGCGCGAAGATCTTGCTCAGCCAGAGTCCAGTTCCCTTGAGACCCTCTTCGCCGAGAAAGCGCTGGATGACATGGGGGTATTCGATGGTGTGCAGCTCCGGACGGTGGGTTGTGTTCTGCTTTCCAAGCGGCATATGAAAGCGTCCCGCTCTGATCTGGAACTGCCTCGGCAGTGCGAGCGTGGTGAGGTACGCTTCTTCTATCGCGATGCCTTCGAGATCCGAGAGTCCCAGAATCACATCGCCCCGAAAGTACGGGTCGACCGCCGCTTGCAGCGCGACCTCGACTTCTCGAATGTCGAAACGGTTCGCGCTTTCCTGGGTGCTTCCGTCCGGCGAGAAGTCGGCGATGAGGTCGCCAATCGCGCTGATGTTGGGAAGCAGTTGCGGGTTCTGCGGACCCGCCGTTGCCGTCTGCGGGCCCATGACAGGCCGTGGCTCGTTTCCGATTCGTTCGAGCTCTCTCACAAGCTGGATGGAGTCAGCGGCGGCGATGCTATCCGCGCGCAACGAGTCGGCCCTTGTAACCGGCGGTCGTCGGGTAGTGTCTGGCTGTTGAGCGTACGCCGCGCCTGAGAAGATAGTGGCAGCGGCGACGATGAAGATAAGTCGCATTATGCTCCGTGTGCCCGGCAAAGCGTTCCGTCAGCTTTGCATGATTTAAAGGTGTGGCGCTGCGACATGGCTGTTATGTACCGGCCGCGTGCAGCATCAGGACGCCGTGTTCACCGGGATGCGCGCACGATCTTTGGCGCGCAAGCGAGCGCTTGCCAGGCTCAGCCGGTGGCGTCGTCCTGCGGAGGGGCGCGGGGCGCGAACCCCCCGCGCAGTAGCAGCGTGTGGCGAACAAGCTCTGGGGACTGAGCCGGTTCCGATGGCGACTCGTCCGCGAGTAGTGATAACGCAGCCTCGGGGTGCGCCAGGAGGTGCTGCGCGGCACAAAGGGAACACAGCGCATCGACGTGGACAATGTGGCGATGGCTGTCGGGAACTTCGATATGCGACTGCGCGCCCCGTTCGGCGCGAGCATCCGCCGCCGGGGCCAGGAGCGCAACCATGAGCTGCGCCACGAAGGCAAGAAGCGAGGCGAAACGGAATCCGGTGCCTCGACGACGTTGCCGAAAACTGGCAGGCATCCTTGTCATACTACCACGATGCTAAGGCTGTTCCCTGCCACGCGCCAGTGTACCGCACCTTCTCTAACTCGCGAAGCTCCGGAGCAGCGCCAACATTCGCCGGTCTGTTGTTTCCGCATCGTCGAGCTTCGGCGTCTCGATCACTTTGGGGACCGGCGCCAAACGCTCATGCGTCATTATGCGGCGGAAGGGAGCTTCCCCGATTGCACCTTCGCCTATCAGCTCATGCCTGTCACGGCGCGAGCCCAACGCAACCTTTGAATCATTCAGGTGGAGGAGGTGCAGCCGCTGCCATCCGATGGTGTCGGAGAAGCGGGACCAAACGCCGTCGAAGTCCGCACCGAGATCGTAACCCGCGGCGAATATGTGCGCTGTGTCTACGCAGACTCCGACTCTTGCGCGCACCGACATGTCAACAGCGTCAATCAGTCCAGCCAACTCTTCGAACGTTGACCCGATCGATGTTCCGCACCCAGCCGTGGTCTCCAGCAGTAGCATTGTGCGACCGGGGACCCGTGCCAGGCCCTCCGAGATGGAGTCCGCATTGCGCTGGATTCCGCTGACGCGGTCATCCATGAAATTGCCGGGATGTGAGACGAGATAGTCAATCTGGAGAGCCTCGCAGCGTTGCAGCTCGCGCACGAAGGATTCCAGCGATCGGGCGCGCAGCGTCGTATCAGGTGAAGCGAGGTTGATGAGATAACTGTCATGCGCGGTCGTGATGTGCACACCCGCATCCGACACGGCAGCTACGAAGGCGGTGGACTCCTCCAGCGCGCATTCGCGCTCCGCCCATCGACTGGCTTGCTTGGTGAAGAATTGCATTGCTGTCGCGTCCAGCGCCTTGGCGCGCGGTGGCGCGTGGACGGTGCCGCCCGCGGAAGAGACATGGGCGCCCAGCGGTCCTTCGTTCTTCAACGCACTCCGCGCAGCCATCCCAGCGGATCTACCGCGCGCCCTTCGGGACGGATCTCGAAATGCAGGTGCGGTTCCATCTCGGGGTCCGCTGAGCCCACAGTTCCCACAGTCTGTCCCTTGCTCACGAGCGCTCCCTCCTTCACCGACAGCCGGTCGAGTGATCCGTAAACCGAATAATCGCCCCCACCGTGCTGCACGATGACAGTCGGCCCGTATGTACCGAATGCCTGCGCCACCACTACCTTCCCCGCCGCAACGGAGCGCACTGGGGTACCGGTGGCCGCGCTGATGCCTATTCCATTCCACCGAGTCGCGGTGTTGTTCGGGTTGACCACGCGGCCGAAGTTATAGATGATCGTTCCATCAACCGGCCAATCCAGCCGGCCGAGATCACTGGTACGCAGCGCGCTCGGGGCGCGCGGAGCATTCGGGGCCGTGCGCTCGTTTCGCCGCCGAGCTACCTCGAAGGATGCGATGACATTATTGAGACGCGCTTCGTCACGGGCGATACGTTTCAGCCGCTCGCCTACCTGCTTTGCGCTTCGCCTCGTTCGCACCAGGCTTGCGGACCGCTGCTGCTCGAGCGCCCGAAGCCGTCGTTCCTCCTCCGCTTTCTCCTGGCGGGCGAGCGCGATGTCGCGCTGAAATCGCACGAGATTGCCACGCTGCCGGCGCGTTTTGTCACGCAAACCTTGCACGCGCGCTACCAGCTCACGGTCGCGGCCGGCGAGCAATCGGAGATACTTGTAGCGCGCGATCATCTGCCCGAAGCTGCCCGCGGAGAGTAGCGCTTCGTAGGTGTGCAGGGGACCACGCTTGTAGATATCAATCAGCCGCTTCCGCAAGGTGCCGCGCTTGTCGAGGAGCTCCCCCTCGCTTTTGGAAAGCTCGGTTGTGGCTTCATTGACTTCGGTGCTGATCGACGCCAACTGACCATCGAGCGAACGCAGTAGCCGCGACGTCGCATCCGCCTGGCGGTCGATGTTGGTCACCTCCTCCGAAAGATCATGCACGCTGCCCTGGAGGTCGCGCATCCGCTGCTCCAAAGCTTGCCGCTCCTGTCTGATCTTGTTGAGCTGCTCCCGGTCGCCGCGCATCCGCGCAGATTCTCCTTCCTGAGGATAAATCTGGAGGGTTGAGAGACAGCTAAGCGCCACAGAAAGAGCTACAGCCGCGACCAGCCTGCTCATACCCGCTTCAGGTGGCGTCCCACTGATAGAGCGCTTCCCAGAAAACCGATCAACCCGCCAAACGCGATTCCCCCGATCGCCATCGGGCGCTCGAGGAAGACGAGCGGGATGTATCGCCCGATCACCGCAAACGATAGCCAGAGCAGCAGAAGAGCGAGCAGCCCGCCCAGTATGCCGGTTGCGACACCTTCCAGAAGAAAAGGACGCCTGACAAATCCGTTCGTGGCGCCTACGAGCCGCATTATCGAGATCTCTCTGGCTCGGGCAAGAACCGTGATTCTGATGGTTGCGGCAATAATTATTATCGCGACTGCGGCGAAGGCGATACCGAGAACTATGCCGGTGCCCGTCGCGACGTTACGGATGTCGTACAGCTGTTCCACGAACTCGGCGCCGTATCGCACATCGTCCACAAATGCATAGGTTGCGATGCGATCCGCCACTCTTTGCACCGTTGCTGGATCTCTGAATCCTTCGCGAACCTGCACCTTGATGGAAGCCGGCAGAAAGGAAGCGTCGAATACGTCCTTGAATTCGCCCATGTCTCGGCGCGCGCGCTCCAGCGCCTCGTCCTTGGTAACTGGAAGGGCTCGGGCCACCTCCGGAAACCGGGCGATCTCCGACACGGCGTCAGCAAGAGTTTCCACGTTCGTGCTGTCGTCGACGAAAGCTTCGATTTCTATGCGCTCCTCCACAGCCCCGAACTGCTGCTTGAAGTTGAGCGCGACAAGCCCGAACAGACCGAAGCTGAAAAGACTGAAGGCGATCATCATGACGCTGAGCGCGCCGAGGAGCGGCGCTCGCGCAAATGACATTACAGCTTCGCGTAGTGTCAGCCGCATCAGCGTGCCTGGGCGGCGCGTGACGCCGGATCGGCGGAATCGAAAACGATCTGGCCGCGGTCCATTTCCAGGACGCGGTGCTCATGGCGGCGAACCAGCTCCAGGTCGTGCGTAGCCATGAGAACGGCCGTGCC
>JACDCM010000037.1 GCA_013817545.1 Gemmatimonadaceae bacterium
GTGGTGAAGGGACGCCCGGCATCCTTGAGGCGCGCGGCATTGTACACCATGAGACGGGCGCCCTCGAGCTCGGCGGCTACCTGCGCGAGCTGAAACTGAACGCCCTGGAAATCCGCGATTTCCTTGCCGAACTGCTTGCGCTCCCGCACGTAAGCGATCGTGGCGTCGAGCGCTCCCCGCGCCACGCCAATCATCTGCGCACCGATTCCGATGCGTCCTTCGTTCAGAGTTTCGATCGCGATCTTGTAGCCCTGTCCCACTGGACCGAGCACATTCCCGGCGGGTACCCGGCAGCCGTCCAGTATCAGCTCCGTGGTGCTCGACGCGCGGATCCCGAGCTTGTCCTCGCGTTTCCCGACGGAGAACCCGGCGAACTCACGCTCGACGATGAAAGCGGTGATCCCCTTGTAGCCCGCATCCGGATTCGCGTTGGCGAAAACAATGAAGATTTCCGCTTCCGCGCCGTTTGTTATCCACAATTTACGGCCGGTGACGATCCAGTCAGCACCGTCCTGTCGTGCACGCGTAGCTAGCCCGAAAGCGTCCGATCCCGATCCGGCTTCTGACAGAGCATACGCGCCAACAGTGCCAGCGGTGAGTCTGCTGAGATACCGAGTCTTCTGGTCGTCGCTGCCGTACCGCGTAATTGGATAGTTAACCAGCGTGTTCTGCACATCGACGAGAATCGCGGCGGAAGCGTCTACGCGGCTCATCTCCTCCACCGCCAGCGTAACCATGAAGAGGGAACCACCCGCCCCTCCGTACTCTTCCGGGACCTCGATGCCCATGAGTCCAAGCTCGAAGCATTTCGAGATCAACGACGCATCGATCTTTTTCGCCTTGTCCATGACCGCGACGAGCGGACGCACGTCCTCGTTTGCAAACGATGCGACGGCATCACGAAACATCATCTCTTCATCCGATAGCGCAGTAAGCGCCGGACGCGGAATCGGAATTATCTCGGTAGACATGGACGGAATTCTAACTTGGGCCGGTAGCCGCTGATAGCAAACCTCCCGCTTCCAACCCACCGTTCCCCGTTTCCCGCTTGCCGAATACTTCCAGCGCCAACTCCACCTTGCCGAAAGGCGCCGACACCTGCGCCCCCTGCACCGATTCTCGCACGCGCGCAAGCATTTCCCTCGCGATCGCGATGCCTTCCTGCACCGCGCGATCCTTGGAGACGGCGTTGGACTGCCGCATACGATCTATGATTGCCTGCGGAACAACCACGCCCGGCACTTCGTTCGCGAGAAACTCGGCATTTCGAGCCGACACGAGCGGCCATATGCCGGCGATTATCGGGATGCGCACGTGCGCGATGCGCTCCAGGAAACGCTCCAGCTGCTCCACGTCGAAGACAGGTTGCGTGATGGCCCATTCGGCGCCGGCCTCCACCTTCCATTCGAAGCGACGGATCTCGTGCTCAGGATCGATGGCGCCCGGATTGACTCCGACGCCGATGGAGAATCGCGTCGGACTGCCGATGGCATTTCCACCCGGATCGAGCCCCCGGTTCAGCCGGCTGACGAGGTTCGTGAGACCAATGGCATCGATGTCGAAGACCGCGGTGGCATCCGGATAGGGACCCATTTTCGGCGGATCGCCGGTGATGAGCAGCATGTTGCGCAGCCCGATGGCTGAGGCGCCGAGCAGGTCCGAGAGCATCCCTAGCAGATTGCGGTCGCGGCAGCAGTAGTGCGTCACCGACTCGATGCCGATCTGCTGCTCGATAAGGACGCTGGTTAGCAGCGCTCCCATCCGGCTCTGTGCGCGCGGACCATCCGGGACGTTCACCGCGTCGACTCCAGCGACCTTGAGCGCGCGAACACCGCTCAGCATTTTTGTCGCGTCCACACCCCTGGGCGGAACGATCTCCACGCTCGTTACGAACTCGCCAGCCGCGATTTTCTGGGACCAGCGGGACCGTTCGGCGAAGGGAACAGGCTCGACGCCGCCGGGCGCCGGTACGTCGGTGGCGTCGATCGATGGCGGCGATTTCCTGGCACGCGTGGCACCCGTCGTGAACGACGGTCGCCCATGGCGCGGGAGGAGCGACCGGATCCCCTGTGCGACTGCACGAATGTGCTCCGGAGTAGTTCCGCAACAACCTCCGATGATCCTCGCGCCGGCCTGGATGAGGTGCCGCGCGTAGCTGGCCATGTACTCCGGACTCGCCATGTACATCGTGCGCCCGCCGACGTCGCGCGGCATACCGGCGTTCGGCTGCGCACTCAGCTTCCGGCGCGTGACCGGCGTCATCCGCTCGATCGCCTCCAGGATGATCTGGGGTCCGACAGAGCAGTTCAAGCCGATAACATCGGCACCCCATGCATCCAGCGTCCGTGCCACATCCGCCGCGTTGGCGCCGTATGGGGTATGGCAGTCGTTGCCGATAGTCATCTGAGCGATCACGGGCAGCGATGGATCAACGTCCCTCGCGGCCAGCAAGGCTTGCTCTATCTCATCGAGGTCGCCGAATGTCTCGAGGAGAAAGAGATCCGCGCCTCCCTCTCGCAGTGCCCGCATCTGCTCGCCAAAGTGCGCCCGAGCTTCGTCTCTGCTCGTTGGACCGTACGGCTCGATGCGTAGTCCTAGCGGTCCAACCGCGCCTGCCACCCACACCCCATCTCCGGCTGCCTCACGCGCGATCTGCGCTGCGCGCAAATTGAGCTCGCCGACCTGCGACTCCAGCCCGTATTGACTGAGCTTCGTCCTGTTGGCGCCGAAGGAATTGGTCTCCAGCACCTCAGCGCCGGCCTTCACGTACGCCCGGTGCACGTCACGCACGAGGTCCGGCGCGCGCAGATTCAGCTCGTCATAACACTGATTGATGAAGATGCCCTTGGAATACAGCATGGTTCCCATCGCGCCGTCGAAGACGACTACGCGATCGGGATCCAGCAGTTCGTGGGCGTTGCGGGGCTCGGTCACGGTCGGTACCCTACGTTATTCCATTCCGGATTATTCATGCGACGGCTCTCCACCTTTCTTTCTGCGCTCCTCATAGTGGTGTCGACCGGTTGCGGGGACACTGCCAGTGGTCCCTCCGGGCCGGTAGACATTTCGGTACGTACCGTCCGCTTCGGAGCTGATACGACAACGGCCATCGTGACGATGGACGACACGCTGACGTTCACCGTGAAAGGGGATACGACGCTTGCGGGTGTGTCGAGCGGCCGGCACACATTCAGCGCCCGAACGTCGCTCGACTATCTCCCGGTGACTTTCGAGGCGAATATCGGCCCCAATCAGCGAGTGGTCGTGATTCCGCGGCCATCGACTTGCCGCATCTACGAACGCGGCGGGCCATGCGAGGGACGCAACGCGTTTTATTGGCCGGGTCACACTCTCGTTGCCTGTCCTGCGAATGACTACGCGGAGATCTGTACTGCAGCGAGCGATTTCGCGCGCCTCGGGCTGACGTGGCCGGATTCGGGAAGCAGCGCCTTGAATGCCTACGTCTACCATGGGAAGCTGCTGGTCGGCGCTCTGCGCTCGAAAAGTTCGGGGGCGGGCGAAGATACGATCGCCATGGCGTTCTATCAGGCTGGAGACTACGCGCCACGAAACCGCATCGACGTGGTAGGCGGTGACAGCTCCAGGTGGCGTACCGAGGCATGGACGGATGCGCGTCATGTTCCTCTTCCCGGACTGGACACAGCCCGCCTCAGGAAGACCGACAGGCTGGGCCAGAACTTCGGCCTGTCGGTCACTACAACGGCCCATCTGCCGCCCTCGCAGAACAACGCGATCCTCTTCCGATTCGACGTAAGGAACATCAGCGATCACCCGGATTTTCGGCTGGTGCATCCCGAGGAGCCGGCCGCCGGCCACACCTTGCGTGACATTTACCTGGCGCCGTTCTTCGATCCCGACATAGGCGGTGGCGCTTCCGGACTGGACCGGAGCAACGACGCCGAGGCAAAGGATGACAACGCGACGCTCTTCCCGGACGAGCAGCTGCTTGTTGCGTATGACCAGAGCTTCGCCGTCAACACTTTCAGCTCGAGTTTCGCCGCACGCCCCGGACTTGTGGGATTGCAAATTCTCGAGATACCGGCTGGCACAACCGCGAGGGGACTCATTCTTACGGCCACCCTGACCGCAGGCGGAATCGACCGGCCGCTGATCCTCGATTTCGTTCCAACCGCGCAGGAGGATTTTCTGTACGCCGTGTATTCCGGCGGGCGCGCAGGCGCACAACTTCTCCCAACCGAATGCAACGCTGGAGCATTTGCTCTCCTCTGCACGACCGAATCCTCGAACAACGCCCGGATGGGCTGGTCGATCGGCCCTATCCCCTCGCTCGCACCGGGCGAACAAGTTTCTCTTGCAGTCGCGCTGCTGCTCGCGCCGCCGACTCCGGGCACGTTCACGAGTGGTCAGGCCGTTCAGCCCCAGAACTCCGCGCTCGCGAGCAACGCTCGCCCCATATACGCTATCGCGAGGGATCTCCGCGCACTCGCGGCTCAGGTCCGCGCGCTTCGAGTGCCCTGAACCCTTCAGTCTGGACTGAAAAGTTGGGAGTGCAGTTTCAACGCAGCCTGCTTCCCACTTTCCACTCCATACTCCCCTTCCGTCACCTACTCCCGACTCCCCAGCACGTCTCATACTCCCGCCGCCTCAGCAGACCGTGCTCGCTCACCAGCAGCGCCTCCCTCCGAGCGCACTGCGTAGTACTTCGCTTCGGGATGATGCATGATGATCGCCGCCGTCGATTGCTCAGGGGTGAGCTGGAATGCTGACGTCAGCTCCATGCCGATAGCTTGTGCCGGAAGGATGCGAAAAAGATCCTTGTGCCCCTCGAGATCCGGGCAGGCGGGATAGCCCCAGGAATACCGCTTTCCCTGTTCCGACGAGATTCCCATCTCGCGCCGCACACGCTCGTGCATCCACTGCGCCACTGCCTCGGCCGATTCCACCGCGAGCCCGTGCGAGTAGAATGCCTCGCTGTACTCCGCTCTCGCCTGCAGCTCATCGAAGAGTCGCGTTGCGGCATCGCCCACGGTCACGATCTGGAACGCGGCGACATCCATCTCACCCGATTCGACGCTCCGGAAATAGTCAGCAAGGCAGAGACGTTCGCGCCCATCCTGTCGCGGAAAGTGAAACCGCGCAGTCTCTCGAAGCGATCCCCCATCGCTCTGGTAAGCGGCAGGGTCGTACAGAATGAGATCGTTCCCGCTGGATTGAGCTGGGAAATACCCGTACACCGCCTGCGGTGTGAGCCACCCCTCCTGCTTCGCCGCCGCTTTGAGTCTCTCCAGAGTAGGTCGAAATTCGTCGCGAACCGTGGCGTCGAACGCAGGTCCGCTGCCTCGGCCTCCCCACTGCAAACGGAATAGCTCGTCCAGATCGAGAAAGGCGAAGACTTCGTCGAGCGGGATATCACGGAGAACACGGGTACCGAAAAAGGGTGGCGAAGGAATCGCGTTGTTGAACGCGACGTCGCTGCGCGCTCCCGATGCGCTACCGACGGAGACATCCTTCCCAACCTGAGACTTGAGGAAGACGTCCCCTCTCGCATCGTCCAGCTGTCGCTGGACGAACACTTCGCGGCGCTTGGCGTCGATGAGTATTTCCATCGTGTCCAGGCCCTCGAATGCATCCTTGCAGTAGAAGACGCCGGGTGCGTACGCCCGCTCGCCGTCGACGAACAACGCACGGCGCCCAAAGCGCCGGTTGATCGCGGCGCCGCCGATGAGCACCGGGAATGCAAGGCCGCGCTTGTCCAGTTCCTGCACGCAGATCGGCATCTGCTTCGATGTCGAGACAAGTAGCGCGGAGAGCCCGATGGCATCCGCGCCGACTTCAACCGCCTTGTCGATGATCGTGTTGACAGGCACCTGCTTGCCAAGATCAAAAACGGTGTAGCCGTTGTTCGAGAGAATGGTGTTGACGAGCGACTTGCCGATGTCGTGAACGTCGCCGTACACGGTCGCCAACACCACCTTTCCCTTTGTGTATCCTTCCTTCCGTTCGAGGAACTGCTCCAGGTGACGCACCGCTTTTTTCATCACCTCGGCGCTCTGCAGCACGAAAGGCAGTATCAGCTCTCCAGCACCGAACTTGTCGCCGACCTCTTTCATCGCCGGGAGCAGCACCTCATTCAGTAGACGCACCGGCTCCTGCCGCACGCCCGCTTCGTCCAGAGTCTCCTCGATTCCTTCCTTCTTACGATGCAGAATCTGCCAGTGGATGCGCTCCGCTGGCGTCATCCCGGCGGTCGGGTCTTCCTTTTCGACTCCAACGTCCCGCTTGTCGGCGCCCGAGAACGTGTCGATGAATCGCTGAAGCGCGTCCGGCCGCCGGTTGAACACCAGGTCGTCCGCCAGCGCGCGCTCCTCTTCCGAAATTTCAGCGTAGGGGCGGATGTGCGCGGGGTTCACGATCGCGGCATCGAGCCCGGCCTCCACGCAATGGTGCAGAAAGACAGAGTTCAGCACGCTGCGCGCGTCTGGAGACAGGCCGAAGCTCACATTGGAAACGCCAAGAATCGTGAGCACGCCCGGCAACTCCCGCTTGATCAGACTGATGCCCTGTATTGTCTCGGCAGCGCTGTCGATCCACTCCTGATCGCCCGTGGCCAGGGTGAAGGTGAGCGCATCGTAAATCAGGTCCTCTGGTGCCAGGCCGTACTCACCAACCACGATATCGTAGATCGCGCGCGCCACTTCCAGCTTCCGCTCACGCGTCTTTGCCATTCCGATCTCGTCGATGGTGAGCGCCACCAACGCCGCGCCGTGCAGCTTTGCCAACGGGACCACGGAGTCGATCCGCTTACGCCCGTTCTCCATGTTGATGGAGTTGATGATTGCGCGGCCGGGGATGTGCTCGAGCGCCCGCTCGATCACGGATGCTTCCGTCGAATCGATCACCAACGGGGTTTCCACACTCATCGAGAGTAGCTTGACGACCTTCGACATCTGCTCGGCTTCATCGCCGCGCTCGGTGAGGGCGACACAAACATCCAGAACGTGGGCGCCAGCGTCCACTTGCTCGCGCGCGACCTCGAGAATGCCTTCGTAGTCATCGGCGAGGAGGAGGCGCTTGATCTTCCGGGAGCCCTGTGAATTCACGCGCTCGCCCACGAGCAGCGGTGGAGGGTCCTGGTGCAACGTTATGGCGCGCATGGCCGAACTGACTCGAGCGACCTTGGGCGCGGTGTGCGGTGCCCGGTGTTCGGTGCCCGGTTGGTACTGCGCGGTGTTTGGTGCCCGGTGTTCGGGGCTCGGGGCTGTGCGCGTCGCGGATCCCAAACCTTGTACAGCAGCAACGACCGCTCTCAGATGCTCCGGCGTCGTTCCGCAGCATCCGCCTACGATACGCACCCCAAAGTCACGCACGAACTCCGCGAGCGCGGCGGCCATTGGCTCCGGTTCCAGTGGGTAGACTGCGTCTCCCGTCCCTGTGTTCAGTGGGAGGCCTGCGTTTGGAATGCAGGATACAGGCAGCGTCGCGTGCTCGCCGAGATAGCGGATGGGCTCGCGCATGTGCTCCGGACCCGTGGAGCAGTTGAGTCCGATTACATCGACGCGCAGAGACTCGAGCGTTGTCATCGCGCTCGCGACATCGGTGCCGAGCAGCATGCGGCCGCTCGTGTCGAGCGTTACTTGCGTCTGAATTGGTACTCGGCGCCCCAGCTCGGTGAACAGACGCTCCAGGCCTGCGACGGCGGCTTTCACCTCCAGAATATCCTGCGAGGTTTCGATCAGGAGAACATCAACACCACCTTCCACAAGCGCCTTTCCCTGCAGGTAGAAATTGTTGCTCAGTTCCTCGAAAGTGATGTCGGAGAGCGCCGGATCGCTGCTCGATGGAAGCATTCCCGTAGGTCCCATCGAGCCGGCGACAAAGCGCGGACGTTCAGGGGTCGCGTACTTGTCGCATGCGGCGCGAGCGAGCCTTCCAGCTTCGCGGTTTATCTCTTCGAACTTGTCGCCGAGCCCCCATTCGTGCAGACGGCGAGGCGTGCTCTGGAATGTGCACGTCTCGACTACATCGCATCCGACAGCGAGGAAGCTTTCATGGATGGCCTGGATGACGTCGGGCCGCGTGAGCACGAGATTGTCATTGCAGCCTTCCAGCGACTTGCCACCGAAGTCGTCCGCCGTGAGGCGGTAGTTCTGAATATTCGTACCCATCGCGCCGTCATAGATCAGAACTCGGCGAGAAAGTTCGGCAAGATAGGAGCGAGATGTTGCATCGATCGACATACGCGTAGCTCAGAAAACGAAAAGGCCGGGTGCGCAGGCACCAAGCCGGCGCTTTAGCGAATATTTAACGTGGCCGCAAGTTGCCTGAAATCGCCACACAATCAGTTGTTCTTTGACGGATGCTAACGGGGGTGAGTGCGGGGGGCAAGCTTGCTGCTATCGCGCCGGCCCTGGTTTGGAGATAGTTGCGCGAGTAAAGTGGCGGCGAGGACCTTCCAGCACCGCAGATGCTCTCCCGCACCTATTGGCAGCCGATTCGCTTCGTGCTCACGATAAACCGGTCGAAGTACCTCGATTGAGTTTGCGGCGCTCCGCCGTTCCAGTAGTTCTCCAGAAAGATGGCGTTGATACCGTACTGCGTGAACGCGCCAACGAAGTTCAGATTTCGATTCTGCGCTTCGGGCCGGTCATCGATCCACAGCTCGACCAGACCGTTCGCCGCACCAGGATCATTGAGTCGTGCGTGCGCTTCGACGCAGTGCCACAATCCTATGCGCGAAGGGTGAAAGATCGGGGTAATGCTTGCGCGGCTGCCAAGCCACCTGAGCTTGCGGCCATCGTTATACGTCTTCGTGCGCACCACGCCTGCGAGGTCGGTGCCAGACGCAGGATCGATCGCGAGATAATTGATCCTGGCCTTTCCGGACCAGACATGCGCGATCATCGCCTGTGCCCAACTGGATTCCGACACGAAGCTTGTGGCGCGCGACATCTTGTGTCCCCCTCCTCCTACCCATCCGCTGTCATAGCGGACGAAAACGCGCCAGTAGATGTCGCGGTAGTTGGAAGTCCCAGCATCGACCTGGCGGAAATAGGTCTGGGGTGTCTTGCCGAAGGCCACATGCAGAAAGCCCGCACCGATCTCGCCTTTCAGAAATTGCGCGCGCATTCCGAATGAGCCGTCCACCCCTGCACCCTCGGCGCGCGCGAAGCGGCCCCGCGCCTTCGAGTATTCAAAATACTGCTTCAGCCGGTCAGTCTCGAAGTCGTCACACCAGATCCACCCGGCTTTCGGTTTTGCACACTCGGCATGATCCGTGGCGCGTAGCCAGGCAGTGGCGGTGACGGCGGGGAAAGGTGATTCAGCTTCGGCGCCAACCGAGCCTGCTAGCGCCGCCGTGTCGACTGATGTCGCCCACAGTGTTGCCACAAGAAAGGCGAGCATGCCAGTGGCAATCATCTGGACAGGATGAAAGGATAAAAGGATAAAAACGTTCCCGAATTGTTTATATGACATCCTCTCAGTCCTTTTTGTCGTCACATCCTGTCAAGCAGTGCTGGAACCGCCCACTCAAGGTTGCGGCGCCGGCACCACTTCTCCCGACGGCACTTTTCCTGCAACTCGAGCTGGATTGCCAATAATGATCACATCGGCTGGAAAGCGGCCCGAGCAAACGGCGCCGAACGAGACCACCGAATTCCTGCCAATCGTTGTACCTGGCAGTACTCCCGATTGTGCCGCAATCCAGACATTATCCTCGACAACTATTGGCGCGACTCGAATCGGCGCACTCTCATCATGTCGGTTTGCCTGGATGCTATGAAAGTCGCTGTCGGTAAGACGGCAGTCGGCGAGCAGACAGTCGCGTCCAATCGTGATGGATGCGGTGCAACCGAAGCGCGTTCCACCCATTCGCGAGTTCGTGCCAATGTCGATCACCGAATCGGCGCGGTATGTCCATGGGGTGACATCGCCCCAGACCTGGACGTTGTCACCGAAGCGCACGAGTCCAGGCCCCCGGATAAGCAGTCGGCCGCGGACCTGCAGGCCACGGCCGGCAGTAAATCGGTGTCCCGTGAGAGGAAGGAACCAGCGGCACCACTCGCCGCGCAGGCGCCCAATGGCGTACGCTATGGCATTTCGAGGGTTTTTAGCCGCGCGCCGGAGTCTGCTCGTATCTGAATGCGTCATTTGTGAGTGCCGCGCATTCTGGAAGAGTCGCTATATCTTGTCAAGGCGTGCCGGATCGTGGTATGGCTTGCGCCGGTTACTCTCCCGGCTTTCACAGTTCCCTGCAGCCCCCGCTGGCAGGATTGGAGCCGAATTGGCTGCTTGATCGTCTTGTTTGGATGGCGCGCGGTAGCCGGTTGGCTCTCTGCTTGCGGCTGTCTCTCTATGGTGATCGTCAGGAGGTCGTTGATGGCTGCAGTGCTTGAAGAAGTAATTGCCTCTGCACTCCGTATCCCGGAGTCCGCAATTGTAGATTCCCTCGCGTACGAAGGCGTTCCCGAGTGGGATTCCATGGGGCATGTCGGAGTGATGCTTGCCCTCGAGGATGCGTACGGCATTTCAATCACCGATGACACTGTCGTGGAGCTCACCACTGTCGAGGCGATTCGGGCTTACGTTGCCACCCTTCCGGCTCAGGACTGAGCGGGACAAGGTCGTGTGAACCTGGACGTCACCGATTATCGGTCTTTGAGATCGGGGTTTCTGAGGAGCTCACGAGCCAATCCTGGCGATCCGGCACTCTTCGTTGCCGGAGTGACGCGTACATACGAAGAGATTGAGCAGACAGCGCGCCTGTGGAGCGGTGCGATGCTTCAAAGCGCCGGCAGGCCGCTGCAACGCGTCGGCATCCTGGCATCACGCAGTGAAGTCGCATATGCCGGTACATTGGCGGCGCTATTCAGCGGCGCCACTTTTGTCCCGCTCAACAAGCGCTTCCCCGTCGAGCGCAATCGCGCGATGGCACGCCGTGCCGAGCTCGACGCCATCATCGTCGACCGGACATCCGCGAGCCAGCTCGAGGGAATTCTGCAAGGCTGGGATTCACCTCCAATCGTGCTTTCGCCCGATCAGGGCGTAGCGGACGAAATGCCATACGCCACGGTGATAGACAAGGCCGCGCTCAGCTCGGCTACGCCGGCAACCCTGCTTCCTCCCGTCCTGTCCGACGACATTGCCTATCTGCTTTTCACTTCCGGTACCACGGGTGAGCCCAAGGGCGTCGGTGTTACGCATGCAAACGTGCTGCACTTCATCGACGTCATGTCCCAGCGTTTTCAGTTCAAAAGGACGGACCGTTTTTCGCAAACCTTTGACCAGACGTTCGACCTCGCCGTTTTCGACCTGTTCATGGCTTGGGAGGCTGGCGCGTGTGTTTACGCGATGCAGCCGGTTGATTTGCTCGCACCGGCGCGGTTCGTGACAAAACAAGGTCTCACTGTCTGGTTCTCCGTCCCTTCTGTGCCGGCGTTGATGCGCAAGAGCGGGCTCCTGCGCGCCGATTCCATGCCGACTCTGCGCTGGAGCCTTTTCTGCGGGGAGCCGCTGCCGGCCGCTACAGCTGAGGCGTGGCAGGAGGCAGCTCCAAACTCGATGGTCGAGAATCTGTACGGTCCAACGGAGCTCACAATCGCCTGTTGCACGTATCGCTGGCACCCTGCTTCGTCGCGCTCCGAGTGCGTCAACGATGTCGTTCCGATCGGGCGCCCATTCCCCGGGCTCGGCGCCATTGTAGTTGACGATGCGCTGCAACCGGTGACGAATGGAGAGCCAGGAGAACTGTGCGTCTGCGGACCGCAGACAGCACCGGGCTACTGGCGCGACCCGGAAAAAACAGCGGAGAAGTTTGTCGAGCTTCCGGTCGATGCCACACGAACCAAGCGATTCTATCGCACCGGTGACCGCGTCGTACGCTCAGCTCAGGGTGTGTATGCGTACCTCGGCCGTGCCGACAACCAGGTGAAAGTGAGCGGTTATCGCGTGGAGCTTGCCGAAGTGGAAGCCGTCATGCTGCGCGACACGGGTGTTACGAGTGCGGTCGCTCTGGGATGGCCGATCGAAGCCGGCAGCGCGAAAGGAATCGTCGCTTTTGCGTGCGGCGACAAGGTGGACGCAGCGCGGCTGACAGCGAGGCTCAGGGAGTCGCTTCCTCCTTACATGGTGCCAAGCGAAATCCATGAGCTCGAGCAGCTACCACTGAATGCCAATGGCAAGATCGATCGCGGCGCTCTTGCGCTCCTCCTGGAAGCGGCAGCGATAGCGGTGGGTCCGCGATGACAGGACCCATTCTGCAGCTGACATCCGAGATCGCTGAACACCAGGAAAGCTTTCTGGAACTGGAGTACCTGGCCTCGCGCCCATACTCGGAATTCGTCTTTGGTGACGAGAGCCTCGCGCGGGCAGTCCAGCGGCACCTGTTCCAAACCGGACCGTGCGAGTACTCGCCGCCGGAAGGGCAGCTGGCGTTGCTCAACTCGAAGCCCGTAGGAATTCTCGCCGCGCTTCCCGGAAAATTGCTCAAGCGCCGCCGCCTCGAAGCCGCAATGCGCCTCGCGCGCTCACCCTTCGGTCGCAACGACCCCGACCTCAGCCGCCGCATCCGTCTAGCCGCCCAGACCATGCTGTCGCCCAATGAGGATGACTGGTACTTCAGCCGCCTGGCGCTGCTGAGCAACGCGCGCGGCGTCGGTGTCGGATTCTGGCTGGAGGAACAGGTCCTGGCCGCGGGGCGCCGCGCTGGCTGCCGGCGCTGCGTACTCGAAGTCACCCCGCAAAGTCCAGAAGCAATCGCAATCCACACGCGCTACAAATTCAAAATCTCAAGCCGTCCCCGCGTTGAGGATCCCCAGACTGGACGCTGGCTCGAGTACATCCACATGGAGCTCCCTCTATGAACGTCGATCAGCCTACGCGCGACCACTGAGCACTGACCACAGAGACTGAGACTGCCACTGGCCACTGCAACTGGCACTGGCAGTTGGGAGTTGGCATGTGCCACTGGTCCAGCACTATCCCCCCTCGCCCGTCGAGCGCGAATCGATCCCCGATCACATCCCGGAACCGCCGTCCTAAAGCAGCACCCTGCGCAGAATGCTCAGAAGAAACCAGGCAACCAGGGGCGTCATGTCGATCATTCCCATTGAAGGGATTACCGCCCGGAGTGGTCGCAAAATCGGTTCAGTGAGGACTACCGCCCACCTGATCCATTTCTTGTATTCCGAGATCCGGAACCAGGAGGCGATGACGCGCACCAGCAGTGCCAGCTGAATCAACCCGATCGTCCAGGCAACCAGGAGCCTCAGCAGACCTGCCGGACCGGCGCCCGCCGCACTAGCGGCGACGTAGAACATCGAGGCGACGTACTGCAGCGCCGTGATTATCAGAATTCCGCCGAGCACTGCCGCGACCAGCGCCCACCACGGCGCGGCAGATGGTAGTCCGCCAGCCCGGATCACAGCTCGCTCGACCGGCGCTACGAGAGGGTCCACCGTACGCCGAAAAAATCGCGCGACGCCGCTAAACGCGTTTATCCGGCGGGTTCGCACGAGCCAGTCAATTGAAAAGACAACAAAGAGCACCGCCGCAAGCCCAAAGAAAATGGGCTTGAGCAGCGCTATAAAAAGGACCAGGCCGTTCGCGATTGTCAGCAAGCGAAGCTCGGCCGCTACGGCGTGATAGCGGTGGACAACCCGAGATTCCTTATCACGAACGCCATCTCGTCTGCCGCTGCTTCGATGATCTTGCTGGTCGGTTTTCCCGCGCCGTGTCCAGCCTTCGTCTCAATGCGAATGAGCACGGGTGCCGGCCCGCCCTGCGCTGCTTGCAATGCAGCCGCAAACTTGAAGGAATGTCCCGGTACCACGCGGTCATCATGGTCAGCTGTGGTTACGAGAGTCGCCGGATACTTCGTCCCAGGCTTGAGGTTGTGCAGCGGCGAATACTTTCTCAGCACGTCGAACTGCGCCGAGTCGTCGCTCGAGCCGTAGTCGGAAACCCACGCCCAGCCGATTGTAAACTTGTGGAAGCGAAGCATGTCCATGACGCCCACAGCTGGCAAAGCGACGCCGAACAGCTCCGGCCGTTGCGTCATGGCGGCGCCAACAAGCAGACCTCCATTTGAGCCGCCCTGAATCACCAGCTTACCTGGCGAAGTGTACTTTTCCGAAATCAAATGTTCGGCGGCAGCAATGAAATCATCGAAGACATTCTGCTTTTTTGCGAGCGTACCCGCCTCGTGCCAGCTCTTTCCGTACTCACCACCACCGCGAAGATTCGCGACCGCATACACGCCACCTCGCTCCAGCCAAACCAGCCGCGTCGCCGAAAAACCGGGCGTCATGGAGATGTTGAAGCCGCCATAAGCGTACAGATAAGTCGGATTATTACCGTCAAGCGCAATTCCTTTTTTCGCCGTCACGAACATTGGAACGCGTGTGCCATCCTTGCTCGTGAAGAACACCTGCTTCGTCTCGTATCCGCTCTCATCGAAGTCGATTTCGGGCTGACGCAGGATCTCGCTCCTCTCATCCTTGAGACTGTAGCGATAGATGGTGGTCGGCTGGAGAAACGAAGTGAAGCTATAAAAAAGTTCCCGGTCACCGCGCTCGCCGCTCAGGCCACCAACGGATCCGATTCCCGGCAGGGTGAGCTCTTTGAGCGCACGGCCGGTCGGCGAAAAGAATTTTACTCTCGCATGGGCATCGGCCAGGTAGTTGGCGACAAAGCGATCCCCGACGAATGACACGCTGACAAGCGCGTCGCGCGACTCTGGAATCACGGTTCGCCATGAGGTTTTCGCGCGACGGCTGTTGTCCACGGCGATCATCCGCCCGCGTGGCGCAGTGTGGTCAGTGTGCAGAAAAAAGGTGTTCCCCACGTTGTCCACAAAGCTGTACGACGCGTCGAGATCATCGATGAGCTTTACCACCGGGTTGCCCACCTTCGGGGAGTTCGGCACGTCGAGATCGATGAAGTACAGCCGATTACGTGTGTCGGTGCCCATGGAAACGTTGATGATGACAAACTGTCCATCATCGCTTACAGACGCGCTGAATCCCCAGTCGGGCTCGTCAGGCCTCTCGTAAATGAGCTCGTCGCTGGATTGCGACGTCCCGACTCGATGATAGTAAAGCTTTTGATTCTTGTTCAGGGCGAGCATCGAGTTACCCTCTTTTGGCTCGTCGTAGCGCGAGTAGAAAAATCCTTTCCCATCCTTTGTCCACGCGAGTCCGGAAAACTTGACCCACTTGACCTGGTCCGTGAGGTCCTTGCCACTCGCCACGCTGCGCACGCGGAACTCCTGCCAGTCCGAGCCGCTCGTTGAAATCCCATAGCCGAGCAGCTTGCCGTCAGGCGAGACATTCGCCGCGGAGAGGGCAACAGTTCCATCTGTTGAGAGCGTATTGGGATCGAGTAGTACTCGCGGTTCTCCCTTGAGTGTGCGCTGCACGTACATCACCGACTGATTTTGCAGCCCGGTATTCTTGAAGGAGAAGTACAGATCCTTGCGGCGAAACGGGACGCTGTACTTGGGGTAGTTCCACAACGCCGTCAGTCGCTCCTTGATGGCGTCGCGTTCAGGTATCCCGGCCAGATAACCGAAAGTGACCTTGTTTTGAGCCTCTACCCAGGCCCTCGTTTCGGTGGCGTCCGTGTCCTCCAGCCAACGATACGGATCGGCGATTGCTGCGCCGTGGTAGGTGTCGCTATGATCCGACTTTCGTGTCTCCGGATACTTGATCGGGGTCGGCTGTGCGGCAACAAACGCCGGAAGTGCCGCGGCAGCGAGCAGCGCCAGGAAGTGGAAGCGACATTCACCGCGCTCTGACACGGCAGGGGCGCGGGACTTTGACTCGTTGAATGGCATGTAGTGCACAACCATGGATTTGGCCTGGTGGATGTGAAACCCTAATGTCGCGGAGAAGTGCACCGCGAGCACGCAGAATTCTATTCGGGGGAGCGCCGCGGACGCGAGTGTCTTAACCAGGAACTCAACGAGCCTGTCAACCCTCCAAGTGCAATTCCGGCCAAAGCTCCACCCCACTCCCACACCCCAGCTGCGGGTAGCTTCAGCCTGAAGGGAAGAGCGATGAGGCCGGCCGCAAGCACTAGTGCGGCAAATCCCAGGAACGTCAGTACACGAAAAGCCGCCTTGAGTGCCAATCGGCCCTCCCTCTCAGCACGCACGGGGATAACACTATGAGCTCCCCAGTAACCTGCGGGAAATAGAAGAACGGCCATCCACACCGCGGTATAGCGCCAGGCGATCGGCATTCCAGTGTGTTCGAAGGGAAGCATTAGAGCCCATCCGAAGCTCGGCCGTAGTGCGATCGACCGAGCAAAGCTCGTGTCGCGCCCGGCCACGCTCACGTGCAGGCGCCAGCCGCTTCGCCATCCGGATACCAGAAGCGGGTCAGCTGGATGCTCCACCTCGGCGGCCGCGGGTGGAGGGAATGCATTCCACAGGCTCACCGTCGGGGTGCGGAGGCGGACATTGCTGGAGTGCGTTCGCATTCGGAAGACGAGATCTCGCCCCTCCTGGCCGAGTACCAGGATTTCACTCTGCTTGCCGGTGAAGATGCTCACGATCGGCGCGAGCCGCGCCGGTGGTTCGCCAGGAATCACCAAAGCCTGAATGGAAGCGCCGGTAGCGAAGAGCTGTCGAAAATGCCGGTCGTCTTCCATGCGGCCGTTCGGCACGTCCACCCCTCCAATTTTTGCCTCGGTCACTCGCCCTCTGAATCGATCCATGTGACCGAGATTCGCGGCGATCTGCATCCAGAAGGTGCTGGCATTCAGCGACGGCGTGAATGCCCAAACGGTTAGCCCCTGAACAGCCAGCCATCCCAGAACGCTGACCATGGCTAACACACGTGCAACCGCGGTTCCAGGAAAAACAAGCTTGTAGCCGCGCTCGGCGAGTAGCATCCCGATAGCCGCACCCAGCACGTTCGCGACAATGTCCGCAAAAGACGCGACCCGCCCACTCACGAAAAGCCACTGCGCCACCTCCACCGCCAGCGTGACGAGGGCGGATATCGCCAGCACACGCCGGAGACTCGCGCCAGCGAGACGCAGGGCAATCCCCAGGGGTATGAAGAGCAGGATGTTGAGCAGGACGTCCGTGCCATGCACTTCCGCGCACAGAAAGCACCACGGGGGAGCGGGACGGTCCAGCGACGAGGAAGTGAGAGTCGCCCAGGCGATTACTCCCAGAGCAAGCGCTGAAAGGGCGAGAGCGAGTGGCCGGCGCGTCAAATATCCCAAGTCTTTCGTATCATCAACGATGTATAGAAGGGCCCGCAATCGATTGCCAGTAGCTTCGCGCGTTACGTCGTGTGCATCTTTTCTGTCATTAGGGTCCGTACAGGCCGGTTCCATAAATGCGTAACGCACCGGTAGCTGACGAGCAGGCTGCGCCCGCTCCAATGCCAGTTTGTGCCTGTGCAATTGATCGCTTGTTTTCCCTTTTGCCTCACATCGCCAACCACGTCTGATGCAGCAACTAC
>JACDCM010000284.1 GCA_013817545.1 Gemmatimonadaceae bacterium
ATGGTCTGCTGGAGCGCTCGTGTCAGCAGTCGGAATCGTCATAGGCGACATGGTGGTTCGGCGGCTCCCAGCTCGGAACGCCATCTCCAATGCATCGCACGTTGCGGCGGCCGCCGCCATTGGTGGCTGGGTCTATACGCTCTTGGGGGGGGGCCTCGGCACCGCGGCGTTTGCCCCATGGAATGTCTGGCGACTCGCGCTGCTTTGTGCTCTCGTCCCCATCATTCAGAATTCAACGTTCTATCTGCAGCTTCGGCTTTCTCCGGCCATAGCCTGGGTAGACGTCAAGCTGAGCATGCGTTGGGAAGCTACGGTCACAGTCCTCGCCACTCTGCTCGGACTAGCCGCGCTTCGCCTGCACTATTCGGCCCTTACGCCTCCCCAGTATGTGACCTTCGCCCTGATCATCTGCGGACTGACGATGATGTCGCATTGGCTGGTTCGGCAGGGTGCGACCGGTGAGAGCCTGCAGCTGGTGCATCGCCTCGGCAGCCTGATTACGGCGCGAGCGGAGATCATGCAGGCGCTCCAGGACATTCAGGCGCTGACGCGAACCCTGGTGCCCTGGCAGCAGATGGGACTTTCCGCGTATGACCGCCAGCGACACGAATTCGTGGTTCTGGCCGAAACGGATCCTATGCAGCCGCGCGGCACGCGTTTCTCCGCCAGCTCTGGAATGGCAGGATTCGCAGTGGAGCGTGGCTCGGCTACCACGGACACTGATCTGCCGCGCGCCGTGCGCGAGGAATGGGGGGACATCGGTTCCGAGATCATCATTCCGCTAAGGCAGGGCGATCAGCTCGTAGGACTCTGGAGCATAAGACACCGCCTTACGCGCATGTATAGGCATCACGACGCCTGTCTACTCGACTATCTCGCTCCTCAGCTCGCGCTATCGATGCAGTTGGACTCTCTGGTAGGGCCGGTGCTGTCCGCGTCGGAGCGCACCGCCATCCAGGTAGAATCGATCACGGCGACTACTCAGGAGCTCGCCGCGTCAACCGCTGAGAGTGCGCAGAGCGCCGCAAAGGTTCATGCCTCGGTGCGCGTTCTCGCGGACACACTGGCAGCGGGCGCGGAGGACGCTCGCGTGGTGCGGGCTTCGGCCGACACCGCGCATGGGGAAGGCGCGGAGACCAGAGACAGTGGGCAACGCATGGTGCAGACGGCCCGCGGTGTCCGCGACGCGACTAATGACGCCGTCACGAAACTCACGGCCGCGGCCGCAATCGTTCAGGAAGGAAGTGAAGAGGTCGCGCGGCTGCACGCTGTGTCGGGGGTCGTGCAACGCTTCGGGCATACGATCACCACCATTGCGGACCAGACTGGGTTGCTAGCCTTGAACGCCGCTGTGGAAGCCGCACGGGCGGGGGTGCACGGTCGCGGTTTCGCCGTCGTCGCGCAGGAAGTTCGCAAGCTGGCAGACAGGAGCACCCAGGAGGCGGACGGGATGGAGCGAGCCGTTCGCGACATCCGCGCTACACTCGATCGAGCCGTGGCGCTCATGGGACGCACACGAAGCGAAGTGTTATCGGTCGCTCAGGCCAGCGGCACGTGGTCGCGCGATCTCGACAAGATCGTTGACGCCGCAGAGGCAGTTGCGGCTGTGGGCGGCCGTATAGCGACCGCCGCCAAGGAGACGGCCAATCGCTCAGCCGCAATGGCTGATTCGCTTGTGGCTGCACGTGAAGATGCGGAGCGCGCAGCGATGGAAACGGACTCCGTGGCCGCGGCGAGCGAGGAGCAGGCCACGTCGCTGGCGGCGCTCAACGACGCAGCGACTGATTTAAGCAAGATGGCTCAGGACCTTTCGGCGGCCGTGGCGGCGGTGAGAGAGGGGCAGTAATAGTGAGTGGGGGATGGGGTTGCGGAGTGGCATTCCCGCAGAGTACTCCCAATCCCCTAACCCCTACTCCCCCGTTTCTTCGCAGGATCCCGCAACGCCGAAATGATATGCGCGGCCATTGCGTCAAGCATGGTGCGATCCGGCATGTTGGACTCGCCAAAGGGAAGGGAGACGTCGAAGCCATCCCCTTTCCTGCGCGGAATCAAGTGGATGTGGAAGTGATAAACGTCCTGCCCTGCTGCCGCGCCGCTCGAAACTATCAGGTTCATTCCCTCGGCACGCGTCGCCTTGTGAATTACGGGGGCGAGCTTTAGTGCCACGCTAAAGAGATGTTCTCCGAGCGCTTTGGGCAGTTCTTCGAATGATTCGTGGTGGGCCCGCGCCACCACCAGAGTATGCCCAGGATTTACAGGCTGAATATCCATGAATGCCAGCGCATCCGCGTCCTCGTAACACACGGATACCTCCGCGGCACCCTTTACGATATCGCAGAAAATGCAATTCGGAGTGTTGCGCATGGTGCGTGGCACAGATCGGGAATCGGGAATCAGGAATCAGGGAACGGGAGACTGGAAACTGGAAACGGGAGAGTGCGTCGCGATTCCCGTTTCCCGATTCCCGTTTCCCGCTCTCCTTGCGATCAGCTCTTGACCAGCTCCACTCTCCGATTCTGCTGACGGCCTTCGGGAGTCGTGTTCGGCACGACCGGCTTTTTATCACCGAACCCTGTTGCCTCGAGCCTGGCGGCGGCGATGCCATGACTGCTGACAAGGATTGCCTTGACCGCGGCAGCACGTTTGTGCGACAAGTCGTGGTTCGCCTGCGCAGCGCCCACGTTGTCAGTGTGTCCCTCGATTGTCAGCTTGAGATCGGCGTGCTCCTTGAGCATCGCGCCGATCTCCTTCAGCGTGGGAGTCGATTCGGGCTTGATTCGATCGGAGCCTGAATCGAAATAGATGCCCTGCGTCGCGACACGCCCGCTTTCGGTCAGCGCGTCATAAAGCTTCTTCCCACCAGCCATAACGCTAATGTTGGTCATGAAGACCGGGTCATCCTCCCGGCCGGGAATCTCGAAACTTATTTTCTTTGAACGCCCGATTTTCGCATTTGGAATGTTGGCCAGACGCGTATCGTTAATATAGACCTTGACGTAGTTGCCGTCGGCCATGATCCGGGCGCGGAAGATCCCTTTTCCCAGCTCCCCGGGCGTCATGGCAGCCGCTTGCAGGCCGTCCCCGAAAACTCCTGCATTGCCTTTGGATCCGTACGTGCGGAACCGAACATCCTGCGTTGGATTTTCAGTGAATCTCACAACATGCCAATTGGAGCCGTGCCCCGGGGTGATGTCAAATTCCAGTGTAAAGCGCTCGGGGAGTTGCTCGGGAAGATTGATGACAAACTTGCCTGGCCAGCTGCTTACGCGCAGATATCGGCCGCCCTTCCACTCAGCGACTTCCATGTTGCCGTCGGTGAACTCCAGCCGGCGGGGAAAATTGCCCACTTCCTCCTTCGTGAAATCTTCGATAAAAAGCGGCCGGTCGCCGGGCTTGAAGTCGTAGTTCACCCAAACGCCCTCGCCTGGCTTGAGTGAAGCAGAGGCCCCTCCAGCTGCGCTACCGCCTTCGGCGTCCGTCGTCGCTTCGCCGCCTTCCTTGACTTTGACATCCTTTCCGTCGGCTTTGGCTTTCCTGATGCACTCGAGGTCAGAAGCCATGCATTCAACGATCTTCTGCTCAACGCGCTCTTTCGCCTTTCTCTTGATGAAGCCGCCTATCTGTGCGGAAGAGGTGGTGGGAACCAAAAGACTCCCGGCCAGCATGGCGGCGCAAAGGAAATGAATCTTTGGCATACTTCTACTCCATCTGTGGTGGGGGCTGCGGTACGTCACAAGGATACGGTGCGAGGTCGTCGACGTCCAGTAAAGACTTGTTGCTGAAAGCTGGTGTAAAGTGTCAACCGCGAGTCTTCACCGCGTCAACACATTTTGATTCACCCCTATCGCGTTGGGGCGCCTAGGCTTTAGACCGCGCAATCTCACTAGTTCTGCTAGCCTGCTACGGCCACATAGTCTATTGTAAGGACATTCAACCGGAGGTTGCTTTTTGACGGACTTCATGCAGCGCCTCCAATCCGCATTGGGAAGCGCATTTACGATAGAGCGGGAGTTGGGCGGCGGCGGAATGAGCCGAGTTTTCGTTGCCCGGGAGACCGCGCTCGGTCGACACGTCGTCATCAAAACCCTCCCGCCCGACCTGGCAGCCGGCGTTAATTCAGATCGCTTCCACCTCGAAGTGCAGGTCGCCGCGCAACTGCATCATCCGCACATCGTTCCAATTCATAACGCGGGAGCGGCGGACGGCATCCTGTACTACACCATGCCGTTGATCGAGGGGGAATCCCTGCGCGCCCGGCTCGCCCGCGATGGGGAATTGCCTGTCGCAGATGCGATTCGAATATTGCGGGACGTAGCTGATGCTCTCGACTATGCGCATCAGCGGGGAATCGTCCATCGCGACATCAAGCCGGACAATGTCCTCCTGTCGGGGCAGCACGCGGTCGTCACCGACTTCGGCGTCGCGAAGGCGCTGGTTGGAGCTCTGATCGACCCCGGCGGCCGCACGCTTGATGACCAGCGCGCCAATGTGGTTCTGACGGGCACCGGGATCGCTCTCGGCACGCCAGCATACATGGCGCCGGAACAGGCAGCCGGTGACCCGCGCACGGATCACCGTGCCGATATCTACGCCACGGGCGCCCTGGCGTATGAGATGCTCACCGGTCGAGCGCCATTCGCCAACTTTTCGCCACAGGGAATGCTGGCGGCGCACCTGACCGAGATCCCGGATCCGGTAACCAGACATCGCTCTTCTGTACCACCAGAGTTGGCAACTCTCGTGATGCGGTGCCTCGAGAAACGACCGGCCGACCGGCCGCGAAGCGCGGGAGAGCTGCGCGCTACGCTGGACAGTCTCGTGACAACTGGAGGATCCCAGCCTCGTAGCGGAGCGGCGACCAGATCCCGGAGGTTGGCAAGCCGCCCAGCACTCGCGCTCGCAGCCGGCTTGGTGATCGTAGCCTTGGGCGCGGCATGGGCGCTTCGGGGCCGCGAGCGGCCGACCGAACTGGCAACTGCCTCAAACGTCATTGCCGTGCTACCGTTCCGCGTTGCAGGCGCCTCGCCGGACTTGAAGTATCTCCACGAGGGAATGATCGACCTGCTCGCCGCCAAGCTCACAGGGGACGGTGGCCCTCGAGCGGTGGATCCCCGTTCCGCGGTCAGCGCGTGGCGCCGCGCGGTAGCGTCCGACGGCGAAGAGCTATCGCAGGAAGCGGCATTGGGCATCGCGCGGCAGCTGGGTGCCGGACAGCTGCTCCTCGGCGGCGTTGTGGGCACATCTTCGAACATCGTTCTGAATGCAACGGTGCTTGGAGTTCCGGGCGGAAAGACGCATGCTCAAGCGAGCGCCGAAGGCCCATCCGACAGTCTCCCGGCGCTGGTGGATCAACTTGCCGCCAAGTTGCTGAGTCTGGGCGCGGGCGAGGGTGAGCACCGGCTTTCCGCCTTGACGAGCACATCGCTTCCGGCGCTGCGGGATTACCTGGACGGACAGTCCGCGTATCGTAGCGCACGTTTTGAGGACGCCCGGGTAAAGTTCAAAGCCGCACTCGAAAAGGACTCTACCTTTGCTCTTGCTGCGCTCGGTTCGATCCAAACGGCTGGGTGGATTAACGCCGGTAATGTCTTTCAGGATATCCAAAGAGGTAACAGGTTGGCCTGGGCCTCCCGGCATCGGCTTAGCG